>DAHUXX010000192.1 GCA_027306955.1 Acetobacteraceae bacterium
CCGCCGCCCTGCCGCGCCTGCCGGACCTGCCGGAATGGCAGGATCCCACCTTCCTGCGCCGCCGCGCCTGGCCGGAATTCGCCGCCGCCCTGCGAGGTCTGCACGCCCCCACCGGTATCCCCGCCCAGACCCTGCGCGACCGCCTCGCCTACGACGAGCTCCTGGCCGACCAGCTCCAGATCGCCCTGGTCCGCCGCCGCGAGCACGCCATGCCCGGCCGTCCCCTGACCGCGGGCGGCAAACTCCGCGACACCGCGCTCGCCCGCTTCGGCCACGCCCTCACCCCGGGCCAGGCCGAGGTTCTCGCCGAGATCGACGCCGACCTCGCCGCCCCCACCCGCATGCTCCGCCTGCTGCAGGGCGATGTCGGCTCCGGCAAGACCCTGGTCGCGGCGCTCGCCATGCTCCGCGCCGCGGAATCCGGCGCCCAGGCGGCGATGATGGCGCCCACGGAGCTGCTCGCCCGCCAGCACCACGCCACTCTCGCGCGCTTCATGCCGGTGGAGGTGGCCCTCCTCACCGGCGCCGCGCCGCCAGCCGAGCGCCGCCGCGTCCTCGCCGGCCTCGCCGACGGCACCATCCCCATCGTTGTCGGAACCCACGCCCTCGTGCAGGAGGGCGTCGCCTTCCACGACCTGGCCCTCGCCGTGGTGGACGAGCAGCACCGCTTCGGCGTCCGCCAGCGCGCGGAGCTGTCCCGCAAGGGCCACGCCGCCGACCTCCTGGTGATGACCGCGACCCCCATCCCCCGCACCCTGCTCCTCACCCAATGGGGCGAAATGGACGTGAGCCGGCTCGTCGGCCGCCCCGCCGGCCGCAAGCCGATCGCGACGAGCCTGCACGCGCTGACCACCCTGCCCCGCGTCGTCGAGGCCATCGGCCGCAAGCTCGCCGAAGGTGCCCGCGTCTACTGGGTCTGCCCCCTGGTCGCCGAGAGCGAGACGGTCGACCTCGCCGCCGCCGAGGCGCGCTTCGCGATGCTCCGCCAGCGCTTCGGCGAAGAAGTCGGCCTCGCCCACGGCCGCCAGCCCCCCGACGAGCGCGCCGCCACCCTCAAAGCCTTCGCGCATGGCCACCTGCGCCTCCTCGTCGCCACCACCGTCATCGAGGTCGGCGTCGACGTCCCCGCCGCCTCGGTCATGGTCGTCGAACACGCCGAACGCTTCGGCCTCGCCCAGCTGCACCAGTTACGCGGCCGCGTCGGGCGCGGCGCCGCCCAGAGCTTCTGCCTCCTCCTCCACGCCGACGACACCACCGGCGCCGCAAAGCGCCGCCTCGCGATGCTGCGCGCGACCGACGACGGGTTCCGCATCGCCGAGGCCGACTTCGCCGAGCGCGGCGGCGGCGACGCGCTCGGCACGCGCCAGTCGGGCCTGCCCGGCTTCCGCATCGCCGACCCCGAGGCCCAATCCGACGCGCTCGCCATCGCCGCCAAGGACGCCGCCCTCCTCCTGCACCGCGACCCCCACCTGGAATCCCCCCGCGGCCAGGCCGCCCGCCTCCTGCTCCGCTTCTTCGCCCGCGACCGCGGCATGCGCGCCTTGCTCGCCGGTTAAACCTCGGCAAAGCGCGCCAGGCCGGGGCTTGCAAACCGTCTCACCCTTGGTAGGACCGCGCGCCGGTTCGAGACGCCGGCAACGGGGGAGTCGTGACGGCACTGGTCGAGATTGAGGGGCTGACCAAGCGCTTCGGCAGCTTCACTGCCGTCGATCGCCTCAGCTTCACGGTCGCGCGCGGCGAGGTACTCGGCTTCCTCGGCCCCAACGGCGCCGGCAAATCGACCACGATGCGCATGCTCGCGGGCTTCATGGAGCCCACCGAGGGCACGGCGCGCATCATGGGCCACGACGTCCGCCGCGACGGCCTCGCCGCCCGCCGCGAACTCGGCTTCCTCCCCGAAGGCGCTCCCACCTACCCGGACATGACCGTCTCCGGCTTCTTGTCCTTTGCCGCCGCCGTCCGCGGCTATTCCGGGAGGGAACGGGAAATCAGGGTCGCATCCGCCATGGACCTCACCGGCCTCGAAGGCGTCCGGCTGCAGCCGGTCGAAACGCTCTCGAAAGGGTTCAAGCGCCGCGTCGGCCTCGCCCAGGCCCTGCTGCACGACCCGCCGGTCCTCATCCTCGACGAGCCCACGGACGGGCTCGACCCCAACCAGAAGCACGAGGTCCGCACCCTCATCGGCCGCATGGCGCCGCACAAGGCGATCATCGTCTCCACCCACATCCTCGAGGAGGTGGACGCGGTCTGCACGCGCGCCATCATCATCGCCAGCGGCCGCATCGTCGCCGACGCCACCCCCGCGGCGCTGGCGAGAATGCACCCGAGCGGCAAGCTCGACGAAGTCTTCCGCGCCCTCACCCACCCGCCGGCAACACAGGCGGCGGCCTGAGATGCGCGGCATCCTCCTCGTCGCGAAACGCGAGCTCGGCTCCTACGTCGCGACCCCGGTCGCCGCGGTGTTCATCGTCATCTTCCTGGTGATCCAGGGCCTGCTCACCTTCAACCTCGGCGGCTTCTTCGCGCGCAACCAGGACGACCTCACGGCCTTCTTCAACTTCATCCCCTGGGTGTTCCTGCTCCTCGTCCCCGCCATCACCATGCGCCTCTGGGCGGAGGAGCGCCGGCTGGGCACGATCGAGATGCTGCTCACCCTGCCGCTCACCCAGGCGCAGGCCGTGATCGGCAAGTTCCTCGCCGCCTGGGCGTTCTGCATCGCCGCCCTGCTGCTCACCTTCCCCTTCGTCATCACCGTCAACTACCTGGGCTCGCCGGACAACGGGGCCATCCTCGCGGGCTATGTCGGCGCGGCGCTGCTCGCCGGCTCCTTCCTCGCCATCGGCTCGGCGGTGTCCGCCCTCACGCGCAACCAGGTCATCGCCTTCGTCCTCGGCGTCGCCGTCTGCTTCCTCTTCGCCGTCACCTCCTACCCGGTGGTGACCGCCTTCCTCTCCTCCGCAGTGCCGGAGCTCGCGGTGCTGGCGCGGCGCCTGTCCGTGGTGGCGCGCTTCCAGAGCTTCGTGCGCGGCGTCATCGACCTGCGCGCCCTGGTCTACTTCGCCTCCTTCATCGCGTTCTGGCTCTACCTCAACACCATCTTCGTCAAAGCCCGGCAGACGGACTGAGCCATGCGCCGCTTCATCTTCGCGACCCTCGGTGTGCTAGGCGTGCTCGGCATCCTCACCGGCATCAACCTGGCCGCGGACACCAGCCTCGCCGGTCGCCAGCTCGACCTCACGCAGGGCCACATCTACACGTTCTCGCCTGGCACCCGCGCCATCCTCGCCGGACTCAAGGACCCGATCACCCTAAAACTCTTCTTCTCCAGCGAGCTCGGCACCAAGGTGCCCGCCTACGGCGCCTACGCCGACCGCGTGCGCGCCATGCTGCAGCAATACGTCGAGGCCGCGCACGGCAAGCTGCGCGTCGAGTCTTTCAACCCGCAGCCCTTCAGCCCCACGGAGGACCAGGCGCTCGGCTACGGGCTGCAGGGCGTGCCGGTCGACCAGGCCGGCACCCAGGTCTATTTCGGCCTCGTCGGCACCAACCTGCTCGACAACGAGGCGACGATCCCGTTCCTCCAGCCGAGCCGCGAGCCCTTCCTCGAATACGACATCACCAAGCTGGTCTATCAGCTCTCCAACCCCGTCCGCCCGAAGGTCGGGCTGATGTCCGCACTGCCGGTCGACGGCAACACGCGGCTGATGATGATGACCAACAACCCGGCCCTCGGCGCGCCCTGGGCCTCGGTCGCCCTCCTGCGCCAGAGCTTCGACGTCGTCGACGTGCCGACCACCGCCCAGGTCATCCCGGCGGACATCAAGGTGCTGCTGCTCGTCCACCCGCAGAACCTGCCGCAGACGACGCTCTACGCCATCGACCAGTTCGTGATGCGCGGCGGCAGGCTGATGCTGCTCGTCGACCCCAACAGCGAGGCGCAGCTGCGCGCGCCCTCGCCCACCGGCCAGCCGCCGGCCAACGTCTCGAGCAACCTCGAGCCGCTGCTCAAGGACTGGGGCATCGAATACAACCCGCACCAGGTGGTGGGCGACCTCAACGGCGCCTGGATGGTCCAGGCACCTTCCGGCTCGCGCGTGAGCTCCGTCGACTACGTCGCCTGGTTCAATATCACCAAGGGCATCGACCACAACGACCCCGCGACCGCGAACCTGCAGCAGGTCACCGTCGCCTCGCCCGGCACCATCGCCAAGATCGCCGGCGCGAAAATCGACTTCACGCCGCTGCTCACCAGCAGCCCGCAATCGGAGCTACTCAACGCGTCGGAGGTCGGCGCCACCGCCAACCCGGTGCAGATCCTCGCCCACTTCAAGCCGGTCGGCCACGGCTTCGTCATCGCGGCGCGCGTCTCCGGCCTCCTGCACTCCGCCTTCAATGGCCCGCCGCCGGAACCGAAGGGCCAGAAGCGCCCGAAGACCTTCCCCGCCTACATCGCCGCAACCAGCAAACCCGCCCAGCTCGTCGTGATCGCCGATTCCGACATCATGGCGAACCGTTTCTGGGTGCAGACGACCAACTTCTTCGGCCAGACCCAGACGACGCCGTTCAGCGACAACGGCGCCTTCATCGCCAACCTCGTCGGCACGCTCACCGGCAGCGACGCGCTGCTGGGCCTGCGCGCCCGCGGCGTCACGGTGCGTCCCTTCACCCGCATCGATGCCATGCAGCGCGTCGCGGAGGCCCGCTTCCGCCGCACCGAGCAGGCGCTGCGCGCGCATCTCCTCGCCACCCAGAAGCAGCTCACGGCGCTGCGCACCGGGCGCGGCGAAAAGGGCGCCTCCGCGGTCATCACGGAAAAGCAACGACAGGCGATCGGCAACCTCGAGCGCGACATCATCGCGACGCGCGCCCAGCTGCGCAAAGTACAGTTCAACCTGCGCAGCAATATCCAGTCGCTGGAGGACACGGTGCGCCTGATCGACGTCGCCGCGGTGCCGATCCTGCTCGTGGTGCTCGCGGTCGCCCTCGCCCTCGCCCGCTCGCGCCGCCGCGCCCGGGCGCGCCACTGACCGATGCGCGGGTGCTGACATGGCCACGACCGAACGCCGCAACCTCCTCCTCTTCGTCCTCGGCCTGATCGTCGCGATCGCGGGCTGGCGGATCGGCCCCGGCTCGATCCCCGCGCCCAGCACCGATATCGGGCGCGGCCAGCTCGTCTTCCCCGGCCTCGCCGCGAAACTCCCGGACGTCGCGCGCATCACGATCGAGAGCGGCGGCAAGACCATCGCGCTGCTGCCGCGCGCGGGGGGGGCACCAGCCGGCGAATGGGGCCTCCAGGAGCGCGGCGGCTACCCGGTGCGCACCGACAAGCTGCGCTCGATGCTCACCGGCCTCACCCTGCTCCGCCAGGTCTCGCCGCGCACCTCCGACCCCGCGCTCTACAGCCGGCTCGGCGTCGAGAACGCCGGCACCGCCGGCGGCTCCTCCACCCAGGTCACGCTGTTTGCCGCCCACGGCAAGGTCGTCGCCTCGCTCATCGTCGGGCACACGCGGGTGCGCACCGCCGGCGGCCTGCCCGACCAGATCTACATCCGCCGCCCCGGCCACAAGCGCAGCTGGCTCGCCCAGGGCACGCTCTCGGTGGACGCCAACCCCCAGCTCTGGCTCCGACGCACGATCCTCGACATCCCAGCGGCCAACATCGCCGGCGTCACCTCGACGCGCGACGGCACCACGCTCGTCTTCACCCGCCAGGCCGGCAAGCTGCACCTCACCAGCCCCGCCACGCACCCGAAGCTCGACCGCTACAAGGTCAGCGACGTCCAGGGCGCCCTCACGGCACTCACCCTGCAGGACGTCGCCCCCGCCAGCACGAACCCCGGGACGCCGGTCGGCACGTCCGAGTTCCGCACCACGGACGGGCTCGCCATCACCGTCCACGGCTTCCGCCAGGGCGCCAATTTCTGGGCGCAGTTCGCCGCCAGCGGCAAGGGCGCCGGGCCGATCGAGGCCAGGGTGCGCGGCTGGACCTACAAGCTCGGCAACTGGATGGAACGCGAGCTGATCCCCGACCTCGCCGAGCTGAAGGCCGCGGCACCCGCGACCCCCGCGCCGATCCCGCCCGCCAAGGCGCCCACCGTGCCGGCCACCAAGGCCCCCCCGGCCGCCACCCAACAGGGCGCCACCCAACCGGGGAAAGCCCCCGCCGCCCCTGGCCGGGCATCCGCGGCACCCGCGCAGGCGCCGGCCAGGGCCACGGCCAGGATCCGGGTCCGGACCACGCCCGGCGCCGACCCGTCCGAGGTCGCGGCCGCGGCCGCCGCCGCCGTCACCGCCACTGCGGGCAAGTGAGCCGGGAGTATCCGCTCCGTCCCATCGTCGGCATCGGCGTGGTGGTGCTGCGCCCGGCCGAGGTGCTCCTCATCCGCCGTGGCCGCCCACCGGCCGAGGGCAGCTGGAGCCTGCCGGGTGGCGGCCAGAAGCTCGGTGAAACCGCGGAGGAAGCTGCCCGGCGGGAGCTGCGCGAGGAAACCGGGCTCGAGGTCGGCGCCATGCTGCTCGCCGGCCACGCCGACAGCATCACGCGCGATCCGGATGGGCGAATCCGCTTCCACTACACCATCATCGACTTCGCCGCGGCCTGGACCGGGGGCGTGGCACGCCCGGGCGGGGACGCGAAGGAGGTGAGATGGATCAATTTTGATATCATACATGAATATTTAGTATGGAACAAGGCGCGCGATGTCGTTGCAATTGCGCGGACGCTAATCAAATGTTAGACGTTCTTTATGAAACCTTACTTTCTCGCAGCCGTCCTCGCCGCCGGCCTCTACGCCTTCCCGCTCTGGCAGGAGAATGCGGCCACCGCCTGCCAGGCGCTCAACAAGCGCGCGGGTGACGTCGCCAACGCCATGGTCGTCAACCCCGGCGCCTTCGGCGACCCGTTCGACACCGTCAGCGCACTGGAACGCGACTCCGCGGGCGGCATGAAGGCGATCTCCCTCGCCTCGGTCCTGCCGCCGTTGCCGCATGCGCTCGGCTGCGTGCTCGGCTACTGGCACCTGATGCTGACGCCCAACGTCGCCCCGGTGGTGGCCTCCCTGCGCTGAGCGGCGGCGCGGCGCGCCCTACATCTTCCAGCGGGGAGATTTCGGCGCGCCAGGCCCGTGCAGCGTGATCGCGAGCCCGCCCAGCACAACGCCGCACGCCGTCGGGAGCAGCCACACCGGGCGCATCAGCAGCGGCAGCACCAGCCACCGCCACGCCCATTCCCCGGCATTGCCGCGCACCATCTGGGGCAGCGCGACCAGCGTGCGGTTGTCGACCATGCCCACCAGCTCCGCGAGGCTGGTCATCGGCGGCAGCATCGTC
>DAHUXX010000207.1 GCA_027306955.1 Acetobacteraceae bacterium
CGCGACATTCACCGCGCGAATGGCGGCAGGCGCCGACGGCCTCGTGGCGTATCGCGAGAACCCGCACGTGGACGCTCGCGCCGCCTCGATGCGCGCGGCGCGGCTGCTTTCCCGCGCGCTGGGCGAGTCTGTCCGTCCACGGCAATCCTGGCGCCGCGTGCCGGTGATCTGGCCGCCCACCGGCACCGGCACCGCCGACGACCCGATGCGCTCGCTGCAGGCGGAGGCCCGCGCCATCGAGGCACGCATGCCCGGGGTCTGGGCTGTCAATGTGGTCGCCGGCTTCGCCTTTGCCGATGCGACCGATGCCGGCGTCTCGGTTTCCGCCATGCTCGGACCGGAGGCCGGAGCGCAAGCACACGCGGCGCTGGACGCTCTCGTTCTCCGCGCCGTCGAGCTGCGTGCCAAGGGGTTGCCGCATGAACACGATCTCGACGCGGTCCTGCGACGCGTGCTGCCGGTGGCGCGCGGACCGGTGCTGCTGGTCGAGCCGGCTGACAACATCGGTGGCGGCGCGCCGGGCGATTGCACCGATGTCCTGCGCGCCCTGCTGCGCCATGGCGCGCCCAACAGCGGCGTCATCCTGAACGATCCCGATGCGGTCGGGCGTCTTGGCACGCTGCGGCCGGGCGACACGATGACGTTGCCGCTTGGCGGCAAGGGCTGGCGCAGTGATCCCGGGCCCGTGACCCTGGATGTGGAATTCGTTTCGCGCAGCGAAGGGAATTTCCAGCTCGAGGACCGCAACAGCCATCTCGCGGCGTCCACCGGCATCCACGTGGCGATGGGCCCGTGTGCCACGGTGCGCCATCGCGGTATCACCATGCTGCTGACCAGCCGCAAGACGCCACCCTTCGATCTCGGACAGTGGCGCAGCCAGGGCATCGCACCCAAGGCGTTCGAGCTGATCGGCGTGAAGGCCGCGGTTGCCCACCGTCGCGCCTACGACAGGATCGCCGCCGCCTCGTTTACGGTCGCCACGCGCGGGCCATGTGCCTCCGATCTCACGACCCTGCCCTATCGCCGGCTGCAGCGACCGATCTTTCCGCTCGACCTGCATGTCGGGACGGCGCGCTGACCGACGTTGCGGATCGGGAACGTCACCCGCCAACCGGAGGAACCCGCTTGCGCATCTTCACCGCCTCACTCGCGACGGAGACCAACACATTCGCGCCCCTGCCGACGGACCGGCTCGCCTTTGAGGAGACGGCCTATTTCCCACCCGGCACCCACCCCGAGACGCCGACGCTGTGCAGCGCGCCGGTCGTTGCGGCCAGGCGGCTGCGCAGACAGGGACACACGGTGATCGAGGGCACCGCGACCTGGGCGGAGCCGGCGGGCCTGGTCGGGCGTGCCGCCTATGGATCCTTGCGCGACGAGATCCTGAACCAGCTCCGCGCGGCGCTGCCCGTTGATGTCGCGCTGTTCGGGCTGCATGGCTGCATGGTCGCGGACGGCTATGACGACTGCGAGGGCGACCTGCTTTCACGTGCCCGCGCCATCGCGCCGGAGGCGGTGATCGGGGCCGAACTCGACCTGCACGCGCATCTTTCCGAGGCGATGGTCAACGCGGCGGACGTGGTCGTCGCGTTCAAGGAGTTTCCGCACACCGACTTTCTGGCGCGCGCCGAGGACCTGGTGCGGCTGTGCGTGGCCACCGCCGAGGGCAAGGTGCGGCCCGTCCCGGCGGTTTACGACATGCGGCGCATCGGTGGGTACATGACCTCGCGCGAACCCGGCCGGTCGTTCACCGACCGGCTGCTGGCGTTGGAGGGGCATGGCGGCATTCTCTCGGCGAGCATCGTGCACGGCTACCAGGCCGCGGATGTGTACGACATGGGAATGAAGGTGCTTGTCTATGGCGACGGCGACGGCGTGCACGCCGGAGCGGTGGCGCAGGCGCTCGCACACGAGATCCTGAGCTGGACGCCCGACCAGGAGACGCCGCACCACAAGCCCGCCGCCGCGATCGACAAGGCGGTCGCGATCAGGGGGCAGCCCGTGGTGCTCGCGGACCGCTGGGACAACCCCGGCGGTGGCGTGGCGGGCGACAGCACCGTCCTGCTGCGCGCCCTGCTCGACCGACCGGACGTGCCCGCCGCGATCGGCGCGATGTGGGACCCGATCGCCGTGAAGCTCGCGGCGGCGGCGGGCGCGGGCGCGCGGCTGCATCTGCGGTTCTGCGGCAAGGCGACGCCGCAATCGGGTGAGCCGGTGGATGCGCTCGTGCAGGTACGCAGCGTCAGCGACAACCTGCTGATCCCGTTCGAGCAGAGCGTGGTAAGCCTCGGCGCGGCCGCCTGTATCAGCATCGGGTCGCTCGATGTCGTGCTCGCGAGCACGCGCGCGCAGACCTTCTCGCCCGAGGCGTTCACGCGGATGGGCATCGATCTGCGGCAGAAGAAGGTCGTGGCGGTGAAGTCGTCCAACCATTTCTATGCTGCCTTCGCGCCGCTTGCCGCGGACGTGCTCTATGTCGACAGTGGCGGCCCCTACCCGCCCGACCCGCGGCGCGTCACCTACAACAAGCTGCGCCGGCCGATCGCGCCACTCGATCCGGAACCGATCGCGGCGCGTGGCCTTCTGTCCCTGCCGGCGCGGCCGCGGTGAGCGCCATGTCCGCGCAGGCGGGCCCACTGCACAGCCCGATGCTTGAACGGCTGGGCTTGCGCAGCGTCATCAACGCAAGTTCCTGGCTGACCAGCCTCGGCGGCAGCCTGATGGCACCCGAGGTGCTGGCGGCGATGCAGGATGTGTCGCGGCATTTCGTGGACATGGCGGCACTGAACCGCGTCGCGGGCGAGCGGCTGGCCGAAGCCACCGGGGCGCAGGCCGGCATGGTCACCGCCGGCGCTTCCGCGGCGCTGGTGCTGCAGGCGGCTGCGTGCCTCACCGGCGAAGAATATGCCGCCTCGGTCCTGCCCGATACGCGTCCTGAACGCTGCGAGATCGTCATTCAGAAGGCGCACCGCAACCGATACGACGGTGCCTGGCGCCTCGGTGGCGCCAGGCTCGTCGAGATCGGCACCGCGCGCGCCACCGCCGATTGGGAGCTCCGGGGGGCAATCGGCACGCGGACCGCCGCCGTCGCCTATGTGGAGGCGCCATTCCTGGGCCAGCCGCTGCCGTTCGAGCGGATCGTCGAGATCGCGCACCGCCACCAGGTGCCGGTGATCGTCGATGCCGCGGCGGAGGTCCCTCCCGTGGGCAATCTGCGGCGCCATATCGCGGCAGGCGCGGACCTTGTCGCCTACAGCGGCGGCAAGGGGATTGGCGGCCCGCAGACTTCGGGAATCCTGTGTGGCCGGCGCGACCTGATAGAGGCCGCCTGGGTGCACGGGCTCAACTACGACAGCCCGCATGCCGGGGTCGGGCGGCCGATGAAGGCAAGCAAGGAGAGCATCGTCGGACTGCTGGTGGCGCTCGATTTGTTTCTTGCGCGCAACCATGCAGCGGATGTGCAGCGCTGGCGTGCCATGGCGGCGCATGTGGTGGCAGCGCTCCAGGGTGTTCCGGCGGTCAGCGCCTGGGTCGAAGAGGAGGGCCGACAGGGGCCGCAGGCGATCATCCAGCTCGCACCGCCGCATGACGGCGGAGCCGTTGCCGCCGCGTTGCTGCGCGGCGACCCGCCCATCGCCATCGGCGCAGGCGGCCTGCGCGGCGAGCTCTTCGCGGTGATGGTGACGTTGCGAAACGGCGAGGAGCGCATCGTCGCCGACCGGCTCCGCGAGGTGCTCTCGCGCAGCGGCTCGCGATGATCCAGCGCCTCGAGCCTGGCGCGTGCTGTGGCAGGGCGGTCCCTCACCCTGGTGCGGCCGGAGAAGCGCCGTTCAGCCGGGCATCCTCGCGAAGCTCTTGATGTCGCCGCCGAGGTGCACCCAGGGCTGCGTACTGTCGCGGTAAATCTGCATCGCCGGCTTTACCCAGCTCCTGTCGTCGAACGTGCCGGCGTTCAGCATCACCCGATATCCCGCTGATCACGGTCTGGATCGGCAACCTCGCCCGCACGCGCAGGCGTGACGGGCGCGAACTTGCCCGGTGCAGCACGGACCGCCGCGGCGCCGCGCTGTTGGATCAGTCGAGCTTGACCCGGACCGCCGCGCACGCCGATGCAACCTTGCCGGACACACGGCGCGGCGCTAAAACCCGCATCAACCAAAACGTTTCGGATGGCCCTGTGCCGTCCAAGCCTGGGGAGGAGCATGACACTCGCGCGCATTGCCGCCCGCCTCGGCCTGTCCGTCACCACCGTCTCGCGCGCGCTCGCGGGCTATGGCGACGTGGCGGCTTCCACCCGCAGGCGCGTCGCGGCCGAAGCGCGCCGCATCGGCTACCACCCCAACCCGATAGCGCGCCGACTGCAGAGCGGGCGGACCGACGCGGTGGGCATCGTGCTGCCCACCGGGCCCGGCCAGTTCGACGACCCGTTCTTCCTGCGCCTGCTCGCCGCTGTCGGGCCGCGGCTGCGCGACGCGGGGCTCGACCTGCTTGTCACCACGGCGCGACCCGGTGCGGAGGAGATGGAAGCCTATCGCCACCTCGTCGAAGGCCGCCGCGTCGATGGCATGTTGCTCGCCCGCACCCGCGTGCGCGATCCGCGCATCGCCTATCTGCAGCAGCAGGGCATGCCATTCGCGGCGCACGGACGCTCCATCACGCGCGCGCCCTTTGCGCATGTCGATATCGACAGCGAGGCCGCGTTCCGCGACGCGACGCAACGCCTGATCGGCCTCGGCCACACGCGCATCGGCCTCATCGGCGCGCCTGGCGACTACATGTTCGCGCGCCTGCGCCGCGCCGGCTGGCGCAAGGCGCTCGCCGCCGCCGGCCTGCCGGCGCGCCATCACGAGGCCGGCGAACCCACGGAGGAGAACGGCGCCCTCATCGCGCGCCGGATGCTGACGCTCGCCGCGGCGCCCACCGCGCTCCTCTGCGCCACCGACCGTCTCGCCGTCGGCGCGCTGCACGCGCTGAGCGCGGCGGGCCTGCGCGCCGGCCGCGACGTCTCCGTCATCGGCTACGACGATCTGCCGCAGGCGACCTATACGGACCCGCCGCTCACCACCATCGCGCAGCCGATCGATCGCGCCGCGACCTTGCTCGTGGACATGCTGCTGGCGCTGCGCCACGGCGTGTCCCCCGCGACACTGCACCGCATCCTGCCCGCGCGGCTTATCCCGCGCGGCTCGGACGGGCCTGCCCCGCGCCCGCGCGCGGCCATCACAACGAAGCCCCAGGGAGGACTCCATGACGCCGATACGCCTGCTTCCTAGGCTCGCGCCGGCATGCGCCGTCGCGGCCCTCGCGCTCGCGGCCCCGCGCCCCGCGGCAGCCGCCGAGCCCGTCTGGCTCTCGACCCAGCTCCGCCCGATCGAGGAAGCGCAGCACGTGCGCACCGTCATCCTCAAGGATTCGCCGGTGAAGGCGGACTTCATCGCCGACCAGCCCTCCTCCTTCACCGTGCGCGTGGAGGCGGAGGCCAAGACGGGCCACCATGTGGTGAGCCTGCTCGGCGCGCTGCACGGCGAGCTCGAACCCTTCGTGCCGCTGGGCCTGCTGCAGCCACTCGACGGCCTGGTGCCCAGGCTCGCCGCCGACAAGATTCCGAATTCGCTGATGCAGCTTGGCAAATTCGGCACGCAGCACCAGTACTACATCCCCTGGATGCAGGCGACCTACATCATGGCCGCCAACCGCAAGGCACTGCCCTACCTGCCCAAGGGCGCCAGTCTCGACCACCTCACCTACGGCCAGCTCGAGCAATGGGCGGCGGCGATCCACAAGGCGACCGGCAGGCGCCTGCTCGGCTTCCCTGCCGGGCCCAGCGGCCTGATGCACCGTTTCTTCGAGGGCTATCTCTACCCCGCCTATACCGGCGGCGTCGTCACCACGTTCCGTTCGCCGGACGCGGTGAAGATGTGGGAGACCTTCCGCAGGCTTTGGGCCCAGGTGAACCCGAACTCTACCAGCTATGGCTTCATGCAGGAGCCGCTGCTGTCCGGCGATGTCTGGATCGCCTTCGACCACGTCGCGCGGCTGCAGGATGCGTTCCGCAAGCGGCCGCAGGATTTCGTTGCCTTCCCGGCACCATCCGGGCCCGAGGGCCTCGCCTACATGCCGGTCGTCGCCGGCCTCGCGATCCCCAAGGGCGCGCCGCACCCGAAGCAGGCGGCGGCCCTGATCGAGTATCTCTCCAAGCCCTCGACGCAGATCCTCACGCTCAAGACGTCCAGCTTCTTCCCGGCGGACGCGGTGCCCACCCCCACCGATCTCGAACCGGGCCTGAAGGCGGAGGGCGATGCGGTCGCCAAGATGCTGGCGGCGCCGGACGCGAAGCCGGCGCTGCTGCCCGTGGGGCTCGGCGCCAAAGGCGGCGAGTTCGACAAGATCTTCCTCGACACGTTCCAGCTCATCGTGTTGCGTCACGAAGCGCCCGAGGCGGTGCTGAAGCGGGAGGGCGAGGCGATGCAGCGGATCCTCAACGACGTGCATGCCAGGTGCTGGGCACCGGACCCGCCGAGCAGCGGCACGTGCCAGGTCAACTGACGGGAGCGCGCCGCCCGCGCCCCACGGTGCGGGCGGCGACCGCCGCATGCGCTCGCGCAGCCTGCCCTATCTGCTGATCGCACCGGCCTCGCTGTTGCTGGCGGTGCTGTTCCTCTGGCCGCTGGCGCAGACGGCGCTGCTCGCCTTCCGCGCGCCCGGCCCGCTCGGCACCGATGTCTGGAGCCTCGCCCATATCGGGCGCATGGTCGGCGACTTCGATTTTCACAGCGCGCTCTACAACACGCTGGGGCTCGTCGTCGTTGTGGTGCCGCTGCAATTCGTCCTCGCGCTGACCATGGCGAACATGCTGCGCCACATTCGCGCCGGCCGCAGCCTGGTGCTCTGGATTTGGTCGATTCCGCTCGGCATTTCCGATCTCGCGGCGGGCCTGGTGTGGCTCGCGATCCTCTCCGAGCGCGGCTATCTCAACACGGTGCTGCAGGCGGTGGGGATCATCTCCGGGCCACGCTCCTGGCTCACCTACGAGACCCCCGGCGTGTTGTTCGCCGCCATCGTCGCGACCGAGCTCTGGCGCGCGACGGCCATCGTGCTCGTGATCCTGGTCGCCGGGCTCGACATGATCCCGCGCGAATACGCCGAGGCCGCGGAGGTCTTCGGCGCCACGCCCTGGCAACGTTTCCGGCGCGTCACCCTGCCGCTGCTGCGCCCCTCGATCCAGACGGCGCTGATCCTGCGCACCGTGCTCGCCTTCGAGATGTTCGCGACCGTGGTCGCGATCGGCGGCCGCAACTTCCCGGTGCTGGCGAGCAAGGCCTATGACTGGCAGTATTTCGACCAGAACACCGGTGTCGCCGCCGCCTACGCGCTCGTCATCATGGCCGCGGCGATTGCCGCGACGCTCGTCTACCTGCGCCTGCTGCGCTCGCCGGAGCATGCGCGATGACGGCGCGCCGCCTATTCTTCCTTGCCGGCGTGGTAACGCTCTGCGCCTGGGTGCTGGTGCCGCTCTACCTCATCGCGCTGGCGGCAACCGGCGGGTCCGGGGTGGTCCATGCGTGGCCGAAACCATTCCTGCCCACCGGCACGCTGGCCGCGACGCTGGCGCCGCTCGCCAGGTTCCTCAGCATCGCCGGCGTCTGGCCGGCGCTGCTGACCTCGGTCGAAACCGCCCTGGTCTGTGTCGCCATCTCGCTCGCGCTGGGCCTTCCCGCCGGCTACGCGCTGGCGCGGTTTCGCTTCCGCGGGGCGGTGCTGTTCCGCGTCCTGGTGCTGATGACGCGCGCCTTTCCCGTCGCCATCCTCGCGCTGCCGCTGGCGGTGACCTTCATCCGTCTCGGCCTTTACGACACACCGGTCGGCGTCGGCCTCATGCACACGGCGCTCGCGCTGCCCTTCACCATCCTGGTCTCCGCGAGCCTGTTCCAGGCGATCCCGGCGGAGCTGGAGGAAGCCTCCTGGGTGTTCGGCTGCTCGCGCCTGGGCGCCTTCCGCCACGTGGTGATGCCGCTCGCGCTGCCGGGCATCGCCGCCGCCGCCACCTTCGCCTTTGTCATCTCCTGGAACGAGGTGTTCGCCGCCAGCGTGCTGACGGTGCGCCACCGGACGCTCACCGCCTATCTGCTGGCAATCCTGCCGGAAAGCCCGCTCAACGTGCAGTTCACAGGTGCGTTCCTGCTCGTCATTCCCTCCGTCCTCTTCATCTTCCTGGTCCGCCGCCGCCTCTTTTCCATCTGGGGCATCGCCAACCGCTGATCCGACATTGAGTACGGACCGCAACGGAATCACTTCATGGCCGAAATCGTCATCGACCGCGTCCAGAAGAGCTTCGGCGCCACTGTCGCCCTTGCCTCGGTCTCGCTTGCCGTCGCCGATGGCGAGTTCGTGGCGCTCCTCGGCCCCTCGGGCTGCGGCAAGACAACGCTGCTGCGCATCGTGGCCGGGCTCGAAACCCAGAACGAGGGACGCGTGCTGATCGGTGGCAAGGATGTCTCCGCCCTGCCGCCGCGCGCCCGCGGCATCGCCATGGTGTTCCAGAACTACGCGGTGTTCCCGCACATGGATGTGCGCGCCAATATCGGCTTCGGCCTGCGCATGGCGGGTGCCGAGCGCGCGCGCATCGCGCGCCAGGTGGAGCGCACCGCGGCGTTGCTGCATCTGGAACCGCTGCTCGACCGCTACCCCGCCCAGCTTTCCGGCGGCCAGCGCCAGCGTGTCGCCGTGGCGCGCGCGCTCGCCGTCGAGCCGCAGGTGCTGCTGATGGACGAGCCGCTCTCCAACCTCGACGCGCTGCTGCGCCTCGAGATGCGCGCCGAACTCAAGGCCATTCTCCAGGAAGCCGGCACGACGACGCTCTACGTCACCCACGACCAGACGGAAGCGATGGGTCTCGCGGACCGCATCGCCATTCTCCAGGGTGGGCATATCGTGCAGACCGACCGCCCGACCATTCTCTACCGCCACCCCGCGACACGCTTCGTGGGCGGCTTCATCGGCAGCCCGCCGATGAACTTCCTGTCCACCGAGGCGTCGGGCGGCCATGTCGGCCTCGGCACGCTGCGCCTCGCCTGTCCGCGCGCGAACGGGCCTGTCCTGCTCGGCCTGCGCCCGGAGGACGCGACGCTCGGCGAGGACGGAATGGCCTTCGAGCTCGCGGTCATCGAACCCATGGGATCCCATGCGCTGCTCACCGGCCGGGTCGGCGGGCAGATGATGCGCGTGGTCGCAC
This sequence comes from Acetobacteraceae bacterium, assembly GCA_027306955.1. Taxonomy (GTDB): domain Bacteria; phylum Pseudomonadota; class Alphaproteobacteria; order Acetobacterales; family Acetobacteraceae; genus JAJXXT01. Next base: position 9,233 of record DAHUXX010000207.1, read on the forward strand.
CGCCCGACACCGCGGCCAAGCCCGGCGATACGTTGCATCTTCGTCCCGATCCGGCGCGCGTCGTCTGGATGGACGCCACGACCGGAGAAGCGATCACCGCATGACGATCGACATCGAAGCCGCCCGCGCGGTGCTCGCCGCCAACGACCGCGGCGGCTACACCGTGCCCACCGCGCGCCTCTACCCATTCCAGTGGAACTGGGACTCCGCCTTCGTCGCCATGGGCTGGGCGAGTTTCGACGCCGCGCGGGCCTGGCGGGAGGTCGAGCGGCTGCTGGAGGGTCAGTGGCAGGACGGGCGCATCCCGCACATTGTCTTCCACGCGCCGGCCGATACGTATTTTCCCGGCCCCGATGTCTGGGGCACGCACCATACGCCCCCCACCTCCGGCATCGTGCAGCCGCCGGTGCTCGCGACCGCCGTGCGCGCGGTCTTCGCCGCCGACCCCGATCGTGCGCGCGCCGACGCCCGCGCGGCGGCGATCGTTCCGGCGCTGCTGCGCAGCCATCGCTGGTGGCATGCGGCGCGCGATCCGCAGGCCACGGGCCTTGTCGCCATCCTGCATCCCTGGGAGAGCGGCATGGACAATTCGCCGGCATGGGACACGGCGCTGGCGCGCGTTCCCACCACGACGGCAACGAAGATCGTGCGCCGCGACACCGGCCATGTGGACCCGGCGATGCGGCCGCGCGCCGAGGATTATCAGCGCTTCATCCACCTCGTCGACACGTACCGCGGCGCCGGCTGGGAGGCCGCGCGCATGTATGCCGCGGCCCCGTTTCGCGTCGCCGACGTGGCAACCAACGCCATCCTGCTGCGCGCCGAGCGCGACCTCCTGTCCCTCGCCGAACGTTTCGCAGCCGCGGCGTGCGGCGCCATCGGCGCGCGCATCGCGCGGATGGAACAGGCGCTGGCCGCGTTGTGGAGCGATGCGCGTGGCCTCTTCCTCTCCCGCGACCTGGTCGCCGGCGCGGCCCTCGACGTCGCGACATCCGCAGGATTCCTGCCGGTGTGGGCGGGCGTCGGCGATGCCTCGCGCCTCGCCGCGACCCTCGGGCGCTGGCTCACGCGCGCGCGCTTCGCCGTGCCCTCGACCGACCCCGCCGAACCCGGCTTCGAGCCGCTGCGCTACTGGCGCGGCCCGGTATGGGCCGTCGTGAACTGGATGCTCGCCGAGGGGTTCGCCACGGCCGGCGAAGCCGCGAGCGCGCACCGGATCCGCAACGATACGCGCGCGCTCATCGGCGGTGCGGGCTTCGCGGAGTACTTCGATCCACTGACGGGCGAGGGCGCCGGCGGCGGCAGCTTCTCCTGGACCGCCGCCATCGGACTGCTTTTATCCGACGCCGCCGTGGCGGATTAGGATCCGTACGCGGGTGAGGTGAGAGCCGCGGGGTCGCACCCCGGCAACTCGCTCTCGTATCCGCTGTCAGCCACAGACGCCTCGTTGACCCACCGCGCAGACAGTTCAAACTGCCTGCCGCCATGAGCACCGTACCCTGACGAGATTCGCGACGTTGTCTTCCGCCACCTTCCCCACCTCTTCCCATTGCCGGGGTCCGACCCGGCATCGGCGGCGCGCGCGCCCGAACGTGGCAAGTGCGCCCGGACGGAACGGGAGCGGCTTCGGCTCGCCAGGCTCGCTTGTCGCGTGGGGAGATGTCCGGCTGGCGGCCAACGATCGCAACCCGCCACACGCGGAGTGTCGGCCCGCCGACGCGGAGCCGTAGGATCGATGGCATGCGAAACGGACCCCTCGGCAACGGCCGCGCGGCGGGATGGAGGAGACGGGAATGGCCTATCGCGTTGGCGTGGATATCGGCGGCACGTTCACGGATTTCTGCGTCTTCGACGAGGCGAGCCGCCGGCTTGAAACATTGAAGGTGCTCTCCCGGCCGGACGCGCCGGGCGCGGAGGTGCTGCAGGGGCTCGACGAGATCGCACGGCGATTCGGGGTCGCCGCCCCATCGGTGACTTATTTCACGCATGGCTCGACCGTCGGGGTGAATGCGATCATCCAGAAGCGCGGCGCGCGACTGTGCCTGTTCGTGACCGAAGGCTTCCGCGACGTGCTGGAGCTGGCGCGGCTGAAGATCCCGGACCCCTACGATCTCTTCTCGCGCCGGCCGGAGCCGCTGGTGGCGCGCGACCGGGTGCTCGAGATCAGCGCGCGCATGAACCCGGATGGCAGCACGGACCTGGCGCCGGACGAGGCGAGCGTGATGGCGGCGCTCGCGAAGGCGCAGACACTGGGGGCGGAGGGCATCGTGATCGCGCTCCTGCATTCCTATGCCAATCCGGCGCATGAGCAGGCGGTTCGGCGGATGATCGAAGCGGCGCGGCCGGGTTTGCCGGTGTTTTGCTCGGCGGAGGTGTGGCCAATCGTGCGCGAATACGAGCGCAGCATCACCGCGTGTATCCATGGCTCGGTGCAGCCGATGGTGGCCAACTACATCACCCGGCTGGAGGCGGCGCTGGCGGAGCGCGGGGTGCCGGCGGCGCCGATGATCACGAAGTCCAACGGCGGCGTGATGACGGCGGCGGCGGGCAAGGCGCGCAGCATCGAGATGCTGCTTTCGGGCACCGCGGCGGGGGCGATCGGCGCCGGGTTCGTCGCGCGGCAGGCGGGGTTCGCGCGGGTGATGAGCCTTGATGTTGGCGGCACCAGCGCCGACGTGGCGTTGCTGCGGGACGGGTTGCCGGATTTCCGCAGCGGCGAACTGGTCGGCGAGTACCCGATCTACCTGCCGACGGTTTCGGTCTCCTCGATCGGAGCGGGCGGTGGATCGATCGCGACGGTGGACGCGCTGGGCGTGCTGCGGGTGGGGCCGCGCAGCGCGGGATCGGTGCCGGGGCCCGCGTGCTACGGGCGCGGCGGGTTGCAGGCGACGATCACGGATGCGTTCGCGGTGTGCGGCGTGCTGGGAGCCGGCGAGCTGGGCTACGGCGCGGTCGCGATCGATGTTGCCGCGGCGCGGGCGGCGATGGAAGCGGTGGGTGCGGCGCTCGGGCGCGGCGCGGTGGCGGCGGCGGAGGCGGTGATCGCGCTCGCGGTCGCCAACATGTATCGCGAGGTGAGCCGGCTGTATTCGCAGGTGGGCGAGGAACCGAGCGGCTACGCGCTGCTGGCGTTCGGCGGCGCGGGGCCAATGCTGGGCTGCCTGCTGGCGGAGGAGCTGGGCATCGCGGCGGTGATCGTGCCGCGGGCGCCGGGGGTGCTGGCGGCGCTGGGCGGGCTGCTCGCGGATCTGCGCTCTGATTTCGTTCGCGTCGTGTTTCTCGACGTTGCCGCGGAGGCGATGGGGACGATGGCGGCGGCGCTCGCGGAGCTGGTCGCCGAGGCGCGGGGATGGTTGCGCGAGAACCAGGGAGATGATGCGGCGGGGGCGATCGCGGTGACCGCGGACATGCGCTATCGCGGCCAGTCCTACGAGCTCGAGGTGCCGGTGGAAGCGGCGTGGATCACCGGTGCACAGACGCAACGGATCGCCGATGCCTTCCATGCGCGCCACGAGGAGGTCTATGGCCATGGCGACGCCAAGGCCCCGGTGCATCTCGTGGCGCTGCGGGTGGTGATAGCGGGCGCCACGCCGAAGCCGGAGTTTCCCGCGACTGCGGCACGGGCGCATGTGCCGATGTCGCGCGGACAGGCGCGCGTGGCGCACCGCGGCAGCGTGGTCGACGCCACGCTCTACGGGCGCGAGGCGCTGGCGCCGGGCGCGCGTTTCGCGGGGCCGGCCGTGGTGGTGCAGGACGACGCGACGTGCTGGGTGCCGCCGGGCTTCGCGGGCGAGGTGGACGCGTTCGGCAACATGATCCTCAGGCGGGGCTGACAATGGGCGAGACACGCGATACCCGCGAGCAGGCGCCCAGGGCGCCCGATCCGGTGACGTTGCAGATCCTCAAGAGTCACTTCGAGGCGGCGGCGGAGAGCATGGCCTACACGCTGCTGCGCACGGCGCATTCGGCGTTCGTGAAGGAGACCGAGGATTTCACCAGCGGGCTGGTGACGCCGTGCGGGCAGACCTTCGCGAGCCCCAAGGATCTGGGCGCGACCTGGTTCGTGGGGCTGGACTACGCCGGCGTGATCGGTGCGATCGACAACTATGCCCCGGGCGATATCTGCGTCACCAACGACCCCTACGCCGGGTTCGTGTGCACGCACGCGCCGGACATGCATCTGTGGATGCCGGTCTTCGCGGGCGAGCGGCTGATGTGCTTCGCGGTGGGGCATATCCACAACACCGACATGGGCGGCGCGGTGCCGGCCTCGCTGTCGCGCGCGCTGACCGAGGTGCACCAGGAGGGGATCCGCATCCCGCCCTGCAAGCTGGTGGAGCGGGGCGTGATGGACGAGAAGCTGCTCGCTGTGATGCTGCGCAACGTGCGGATGCCGGAACAGAATTGGGGCGACCTCAAGGCGCAGATCGCCTCGCTCAAGACGGCGGAGCGGAAGATCCACCAGGCGATCGACCGTTTCGGGGCAGACACGGTGCACGCCGCGATGTACGGCGTGCTCGACCTCGCGGAGCGGCAGGCGCGGCGTCTGTTCGCCGCCATGGCGGACGGGGACTACGTGTTCAGCGACTACATCGACGAGGACAGTCCCGGAGGCGTGCCCTGCCGGCTCAAGCTCGCGGTGCGGATCCGCGGCGAGGAGGCGGAACTCGACTTCACCGGCAGCGACCCGCAATTGCAGTCCTCGCTCAACATGCCGACCGGGGGGCTGGCGCGGCACATCCTGCCGCTGGTCGGCTACAATTACGTGATGTACTCGCTCGATCCGACGGTGGCGCTCAATTGCGGTCTGTCGCGGCCGGTGCGCTGCGTGCTGCCGGAAGGCTCGGTGGTCAACCCGGTCTATCCCGCGGCGACGGGGATGCGCAGCCTGACCTGCGCGCGCGTCCAGGGCATCGTGATCGGCGCGTTCGCGCGCGCGATGCCGGAGCGGCTGCCTTCCGGGCCCTCGGGCGGGGGCGGCATCCTCAACGTGCGTACGACGGATACACGGACCGGGCGGACGGTGATGGCCTCGATCAACCCGATCACCGGCGGCGGCGGTGGCGACGCGCATGGCGACGGGCTCGACGGGTCGAACTCTTTTCTCAAGAACACGCCCGTGGAGATCACCGAGGCGGAGGTGCCGATCCGGGTGATCAGCTACGGGCTGATGGCGGACAGTGGCGGGCCGGGGCGTTATCGCGGCGGGCTCGGGACGCAGATGACGTTCCAGGTGTTCTCGCCCAATTCCGTGGTGACGGCGCGCAACCGCGACCGGGTGCGCTTCGCGTCCTGGGGCGTGCTGGGCGGGCGCGCGGGAGCGACATGCGGCTTCTGGCGGAACAAGGGCACGCCGGGCGAGGAGGACCTGGGCAACGACGACGTGGTGCGCTGCGCACCCGGGGACGTGCTCACGATCAGCGCGTCGGGCGCCGGGGGGTGGGGCGATCCGTTCCTGCGCGACCCGGAGGAGGTGGCGCGCGACGTGGCGCAGGGCAAGGTGAGCGTGGCGGCGGCGGCGCGCGACTATGGCGTCGCGATCGTGGACGGCGTGGTGGACGCGGCGGCGACGGCACGGCTGCGCGCACCGGCGCGGCCGGCGGCAGCGGAGATCGTGTTCGGGGAATCGCGCATCGCGTTCGAGAAATTGTGGTCCGAGGCGGCGTGGGACCGGCTGGCGGCGCTGTTGTTCACGTTGCCGGTCGAGTGGCGTTTCTTCATGAAGCACCAGGTCTTCGCGCTGGTGGAGCATGATGCGGATGCGGCGGCGGACCCGGTGGGCGCGGTGGAGCGCGCCTTCGCCGCGGCAAGCTCGCGGCACGGGCGGGTGGCGGCGGCCGACGGTCAGAAAGCGAGTTCCGCGCGGTCCTTGCGGCGGTAGTGGATGAGAGCGAGGCGCGCAGTGCGGCGCACGAGGGGGTGTAGGGGCACCGGGGTCAGCGGCGAGGGAGCAAGCGCGAGATCCTCGTCGCGCGCGCCAAGCGCCGCGTCGCGCAGCACCGCGCCCATGCCCATGGCGAGCGCGAGGCCGCGGCCGTTGCAGCCGATCCAGCCGATCAGCCCGTCCGGCGTGCGATGCAGGCGCGGCAGGCGGTCCGTGGTCATCGCGATGCGCCCACCCCAGAAGAACGGCAAGCCGGTGCCGGCGAGTTCCGGGAACAGTTCGGCGAGCCTGGCGCGCACGGCCCGCTCGAGGCGCGGGCGCGCGAGCGCCTGGATCGCGAGCGCGCCGCCGGTGACCAGGCGCCCCTCCCTGTCCTTGTGGAAGTAGCGCAGGTCGTTGCGCGTGTCCGACGCCGCCTCGTTGCCGGGGAGGATGCGCGCGGCGAGAGTGGGCGCGAGCACGTCGGTTGCGAGCTGGTAGCTGGTGACGGGCACGACGGTCCGTCGCAGGCCTGGCCAGAGCGCGTCGGTGTGCGCCGCGGTGACGACGACCAGCTTGCGGCAGCGGAGCACGCCATGGGGTGCCGTGACGCGCCAGCCGTCGGGCTCGCGTGCGAGGTGCCCCGCGCGGCTGTGCTCGTGGATGCGCGCGCCCTCCTGCTGCGCGGCGCGGGCGAGGCCGCGGGCGAAGGCGAGCGGGTTGATGTGCCCGCCGCCGGCATGGCGCCAGCCGCCACAATAGGCGGTGCTGCCGAGACGCGCGGCGAGGGTTGGCGCGTCGAGATATTCGGCGGGGGCGCCGCGGGCGGCCCATTGCGCGGCGCGCCTTTCCGCGAGGCGCGCGCGCCCCGGTGTGTGGGCAGGCTGGATCCACCCGGAGCGCGCGGCGTCACAGTCAATCGCGTAGCGGGCGGCGGTGTCGAAAAGCAGGTCCGCCGAGGACTGGAGCATGGCGAGGAAGCGCTCTCCCCTCGCCTCGCCCATCGTCTTCAGCACCGCGGCGGGATCGTGGCGGGTGAGCGTGGGGATGACCTGGCCGTTGTTGCGCCCGGAGGCGCCGGCGCCGATGGTCTCGGCCTCGAGCAGCGTTGTCGCGATGCCGGCCCGGCGGAGCGCGAGCGCGGCCGCGAGCCCGCCGATGCCGCCGCCGATCACCGCGACGTCGGTCTCGGCGGTGCCGTCGAGCGGCGGGGCGGAGAATGTCTCCCGCGAGAGACGCGCGTAGAGGGCGGAGGGCGGAGGGCCCGGCATCGGGCGAGGATAGTCGCGGCCATGGCTCCCGGCAAATTGCGCAGCGGCGCAGGGGCAGCGGACCGTATCGCAAGCGTTCCGTCGCGCCGCGCCGCGCACGGCGTCAAGAAACACCTTGTGCAGAAGGCAGACGGTTGTAAAGTCCGGGGCTTCGCCGCGGGCGACGCGACGGGCGGGAGAAGCGCCGGCACGGCAGCACGGCGCCATACAGCGAGGGGGCTGACCATGGAAGACGAGTCGAGGGAACAGCTGGTCCTGGGTCGGCGCGGCCTGGCACTCGGTGCCGCCACGCTGTCGATGGTGGGGGCGACACCGGCGCTGGCCGGAGGAACAGGAAAGTTCGTCACCGCGAATAATAACAGTTACGATACGCTCGATCCGCATGTGGTGTTCGATATCGGGCGCATCGCGTCGCGGCTCAACCTCTACGATGCGCTGGTGCGCTGGACCGATGATCCGGCAAAGCTCAACATGTGGCTCGCCGAGAAGGTGGACATCTCGCCGGACGCGCTCACCTACACGTTCACGCTGCGCGATGCGAAATTCCATGACGGCACGCCGGTGACGGCGGAGGACGTGGTCTATTCCATGGACCGCATCCTGGCGCTGAAGAAGGGCGCGTACGGGTTGTTCTCCAGCGTGGTGAAGCCGGGGACGACGAAGGCGATCGACCCGAAGACGGTACAGTTCAAGCTCGCCGCGCCCTATGCCGTGTTCATGGCGGTGCTGCCCGAGATGTGGGTGGTCAACGCCAAGATGGTCCGCGCACACGAGAAGAACGGCGACTGGGGGGGCGCGTGGCTGGCGCGCAACGAGGCTGGGTCCGGCTCCTTCCGCCTCGCCCATTACGACCCGGCGGTGGGCTTCTCCGCCAACCGCTTTCCCGGCCATTTCATGGGCTGGGGGCCGGAGTACCTCGACACGGTGGAGTTCCTCGGCATTCTCGAGGTGGCGAGCCGGGTGCTCGGGCTGGAAAAGGGCGAGTTCGACGCGCTCGATGGCTTCACGCCCTATGACCAGATCAAGCGGATGCGCGGCAAGCCGAATGTGCAAATTTTGGCGAAGCCCTCGCTGCGGACGATGTATTTCATCATCCACAACCGGCGCGCGCCGCTCGATGACGTGAACATGCGCCGGGCGCTGTGCTATGCGTTCGACTACAATGGGTTCATCAACAACCTGCTCGACGGCTCGGTGGTGCGCAATGCCGGCATCATCCCCGATACGATGTGGGGAGCGCCGAAGAACCTTGCAGGCTATACCTACGACCTCGACAAGGCACGGGCGGCGCTGGCAAAGGTGAAGGGGCCGATCCGCACGCTGACCATCAACGCGCTGGCGGGCTATCCGCAGAGCGGGCAGGCGGCGGAGCTGCTGCAGAGCGGGCTCGCCAAGATCGGCGTCAAGACGACGATTCTGAGCCAGCCATGGCCGGTGGTTGCGGCCAAGCTCGGCAACGAGCAGCTGAGCGCGGACCTGATCCCGCTGTGGCGCAGCGCCTATTTCGCCGACCCGCACAACTGGACCGGCTATATTTACAACAGCAAGCAGATCGGCAAAGGCAATCTCAGCTTCTTCAGCAACAAGCGGTTCGACGAGCTGACCGACAAGGCGCTGGTACTGGTGAAGCAGGCGGACCGGCAGCCGCTCTATGAGGAAGCCTCGCGCATCCTGGTGGACCAGGCGGCGGGGCTGTTCATCTACAACACCAACTATTACGGGGCGTTCGACAAGAAGGTGCACGGCGTGCGCTACTGCCCGATCGGCGACGCGCAGGACATGCGCTGGCAGTGGCTCGCCTGAGCACCAGCCGGTGCGGCTGCTCGGGCTGATCGCCCGCAGGCTGGTCTGGGTCCCCGCGACCCTGATCGGCCTGGTCGTGCTCGTGTTCGTGATCTCGCACCTGGTGCCGAGCGACCCCGCGCGGATCCTCGCGGGTGAGAACGCGACCACGGCGCAGGTGGCGGCGCTGCGGCACAAAATGGGGCTCGACCAGCCGCTGCCGGTGCAGTTGTTGCGCTATGTGATCGATGTCGCGCGCGGCAACATGGGGGTGAGCCTCTACACGCAGACGCCGGTCGCGGGCGAGATCTGGCGGCGGCTGCCGGCGACGATGGAGCTTGCGTTCTATGCGATGCTCCTCGCCGTGCTGCTCGGCGTGCCGCTGGGCGTGGTGGCAGCGCTGCGACGGAATTCGTGGTTCGACCATGTGTTGCGGGTGGTGACGGTCTCCGGGCTCGCGATCGCCGCGTTCTGGTTCGCGATCCTGCTGCAGCTGCTGTTCTCGATGTGGCTCAACCTGACGCCGGTGCAGGGCCGGATCAGCGATTTCGGACCGAGCGGGGTGACGGGGTTCTATACGATCGATGCGGCGATTTCCGGCAACTGGTCGACGGAACTCGACGTGCTGCGGCACCTGGCGCTGCCGGTGATCACCCTCGCCTTCCCCGCGATGGCGACGATCGTGCGCTTCACCCGTGCCGGGGTGATCGGCACGCTGGGCAGCTTCTTCGTCGACTACCAGCGCGCGATGGGCGTGCCGTGGCGGGTGACGGTGTGGCGCTATGTGCTGCGCTCCGCGCTCACCGGGACGCTGACGCAGATCGGGCTCGTGTTCGGCAACCTGCTCGCCGGCGCGGTGGTGGTGGAGGCCGTGTTCGACTGGCCGGGGCTGGGGCAGTTCGCGGTCAATTCGATCCTGCAATCAGATTACAATGCGATTCTCGGGTTCACCATCTATGTCGGCGTGATGTTCATCGTGGTGAACCTGCTGATCGATGTCGGGCAGGTGCTGCTCGACCCGCGCGGACGATGAAGCTGCTCGGCCGCATCGCGCGCGACCGGGTGGCGCTCGCGGGGCTGATCGTGCTCGCGGTGATCGTGCTGGCGGCGATCTTCGCACCCGTGCTCGCCCCCTATCCGCTGGACGTCAACACCTACCACACGGCGCAGCGGCTGCTGCCGCCGAGTGCCGCGCACTGGTTCGGCACCGACCAGATGGGGGGCGACATTTTCTCCCGCCTGCTGTTCGGCGCGCGCATCACCCTCATCACGGCGGTGATCGCGGTCGCGGTCTCGGTCGCGATCGGCGTGCCGATCGGGCTGGTGGGCGGGTACTGGCCTGGTTTCGCCGGCGACGGGCTGATGCGGGTTTCGGACGTCTTCCTCGCGGTGCCGCAGATCGTGCTTGCGATGGCGATCGCGGCCACGCTCGGACCGCAGATCCAGAACGTGATCCTGGCGCTGTCGCTGACCTACTGGCCGTTCTGGGCGCGGCTTGTCTACGCGGAGACGCGCAATGCCAAGAACGAGATTTATGTCGAGGCCGCGGTGGCGCTTGGCGTGCCGCCGTGGCGGGTGATGGTGCTGCATATCCTGCCGGCGATTGCGCCGTCGCTGATCATCCGCACGTCGATCGGACTCGGAGGTACGATTCTGGTGGCCTCGGCACTGGGGTTTCTCGGCCTGGGGCCGCCGCCGCCGTCGCCGGAATGGGGACGTATGATCGCCGACGCGCGCGCCTTCCTGCCCGGCGCCTGGTGGGACGCCGCAGCGCCGGGGATCGCGATCCTGGTGCTGGTGATGGCGTTCAACCTGATCGGCGACGGGCTGCGGGACGTGCTCGATCCCAAGCTGCGCGGCCAGGCGGCGGCGAAAGGCGGCGCGGTTGACTGAGCTGGTGCGCGTGCGCGACGTCTCGGTCGATTTTCCCTCGCCGGGCGGAACGGCGAAGGTGCTGGACCGGGTCAATCTCGCGATCGGCGAGGGAGAGATCGTGGGCCTGGTGGGAGAGTCCGGCTGTGGCAAGACGACGCTGGCGCGGCTGATCCTCGGCGTGCTGCCCAAGGAGGCCGCGGTGCGTGGCGAGGCGCTGTCGTTTGCTGGACGCAACGTACTCGGGGGCGGCGCGGAGGAGGCGCGGGTGCGCGGCGCGTTTCCCATCGGCTTCGTGCCGCAGGAGCCGCGGGCCGCGCTGAGCCCGCTGTTCCCCATCGGCGCCCAGGCGCGGGAGATCCTGCGCTGGTCCCTCGCGGCCCGGCGGCTGCGCGGCGGGGAGGCACGGCGACGCATCGCGGAGATGTTCGCGCGCGTGCAATTGCCGGACCCGCACGCGATCATGCGCCGCTATCCGCACGAGGTTTCCGGCGGGCAGTTGCAGCGGGTGCTGATCGCCATGGCGCTGCTGCGCGAGCCGCGCCTGGTGGTGGCGGACGAACCGACCACGGCGCTCGATGTCACCATCCAGGCGCAGATCCTGACGCTGCTGCGGCGACTGGCGCGGGAACAGCGCGTGGCGGTGCTGTTCACCACGCACGACCTTGGCGCGGCGTGGGAGATCTGCGATCGCATCACCGTGATGTATTCCGGCCAGGACGCGGAGAGCGCCGCGGTGGAAACGTTCTTCGCGCGGCCACGCCACCCGTATGCCGGGTTGCTGCTGGGCAGCATGCCGCAGCCCGGCGCGGGCCTGCCGCGCAGCATCGCCGGCGCGGTGCCCAATCTCGTGACCCCGCCACCGGGCTGCCGGTTCCATCCGAGATGCCCGCGCGCCCTGCCCGCCTGCGGCACGCAGCGCCCGCCGGCGACCGGCTCCACCACCCAGAGCGTGCGCTGCCACAACCCGTTGCCGGAACGCGATGCCGCCTGACCCACCGCAACCGACCCTCGCCGTCGAATCCCTGGTCACGCATTTTCCGATCCGCAATTCGTTTGGGCTGCGTACCGGCTGGCTGCGTGCCCTCGATGGCGTGACGCTCGACGTCGCGGCCGGCGAGGTGCTGGGCGTGGTGGGGGAGTCGGGCTGTGGCAAGTCCACCTTCGGCAAGACGCTGTGCGGGATTCACCCTGCCTCTGGCGGGCGGATCGTGTTCCAGGGCGAGGACGCGACCAACGCCGGCTCGGCGCAGGCGAGGCAGCTGCGGCGGAGATTGCAGTATTGCTATCAGGACCCTTCCGCCTCGCTCGATCCGAACTGGACGATCGGGCGGTCGCTCGCGGAGCCGCTGGTGATCCACACCAGGCTGTCGCGCGCCGAGCGGACGGCACGGGTGCACGCGGCGCTGGAGGATGTGGGGCTGCCGCAAGAGCATCTCTCGCTCTATCCGCACGAGATCAGCGGCGGGCAGCAGCGGCGCGTGGGGCTGGCGCGCATCCTGATGCTGCAGCCGAGCCTGGTGGTGCTCGACGAGCCGACCGCGGGGCTCGATCTTTCCGTGCAGGCGCGGGTGCTGCGGCTGTTGATGGACCTGCGCGAGCGGCATGCGCTGAGCTATATTTTCATCAGCCACGATCTCTCGGTGGTGCGCCTGATCTGCCATCGCGTGGCGGTGATGTATCTCGGGCGCGTGGTGGAGCTGGGAACGACGGAGGCGATCTTCCGCGCGCCGGCGCATCCGTATACCGCGGCATTGCTGGCGGCGTTGCCGGTGATCGGGGGCGGGCGGATCAGCGAGCGCTTCCGGCTCGAGGGCGAGCCGCCGAGCCCCGGGCGCCTGCCGGGGGGCTGCCGTTTCCGCCTGCGCTGCCCGCGCGCGGCCGCGGCCTGCGCCGAGCGGGAGCCGGAGCTTGCACTGGCGCGCGAGGGCCAGCGCGTGGCCTGCCATTTTCCACTGACGGAATGAGGAGGACGCCATGCCCGATCTGCCGTTGACGCTGACCATCGCCGGCTATTCGCGGCTGCTGCCGCTGCTGAGCGGCGAGGTGAAGGCGGAGGGCATCGCGCTGAAGCTGGATGTCAGCGGCCGCGGATCGTGGCCAGCGCGCGCGACCATGTTGCGCCGCGCGCTGCACGATCCCGATGTGCAGGGCGGCGAGCAGTCGATGGCGGGGCATCTCATCCGCATCGGGCGCGGCGACCGGTCCCATGTCGGGCTGCCGGTGTTTCCGTTGCGCAACTTCACCGCGCGCGACCTCTATGTGCGCAAGGGTTCGGCGATACGCAGCGTGGCCGACCTCGATGGCGCGCGCATCGGGATGTATGGCTGGGCGAACAGCGGCAGCATCTGGTACCGGCATTTCCTGGCCTGGCTCGGGGTGGATCTGTCGCGACTGCGCTGGTGCATCGGGCCGGTGGACGGGCCGCGCGGGGAGAGCATCGCGCGCAGCCTGCCGGAGGGGGTGAGCGAGCCGCCGGAGGGAAAGTCGCTTTCCGACATGCTGATCGCGGGCGAGTTGGACGCGGTTTACAGCCCGCCGCGACCGGAGCGATACCAGCCGCATGATGGGCCTGTCGCGCGGCTGTTTCCGGATTTCCGGCCGCTCGAGCAACGTTACTGCCGCGAGACGGGTGCGTTTCCGCCGCAGCACCTGATTGTCCTGCGCCGGGGGGTCTGGGAGGCGAATCCCTGGATCGCGCGCAGCCTGACCGAGGCATTCATCCGCTGCAACGAGGCCGCCGCCGCGGCTTATCGCGGGTTTCCCTATGCGAGCCCGTGGATGGAGGCGGAGCTGGAGGACGCGGCGGCGCTCATGGGCGAGGATTTCTATGGCGACGGGCTGGAGAAGAACCGGCGCCAGATGGAGATGTTCGCCAAGGTGGGGCATGAGGCAGGACTGACCGCGAACCACGTCACGGTGGAGGATTACTTCCGCGAATATATCGAGAGCGCGCGAACCTGAAAGCCCTCGCCACTCCTTTCCGGTTACACGGCCAATGCCGCGGGCACGGCATTTAGCCCCGATGGCGACCTGCGGGCTCTGGCCGGCTGCATGAGAAGCGCCGGACGACGTTTTCGAGCAGGCGCGAGACCGGGCCGTGGAAGCCCCCCTCTGGGCCGCCTTCCGCACCGGGTCGCCAGAGGCTGCCGCAGAAGGTGATGGAGCCGACCGAGAAGACGCTGCCGCCGGAAGGGGTGTCGAAATAGACGATCTCGCCGCGCTTCAGCGCATCGGGCGATTCGCCGGAAACGGAGGCGATGTGCGAAAGCAGCTCCTCGGGCACGGTCACGAAGGAACCGGGCGGGTCCTCCGAGCGCGCCAGGATCGCGGCGTCCTCCGGCGTGCCGAGATCGAAGTCCGCGCGGTCCAGCTCGAAGCCCGCGGCGCCGCCGCCGGAGAGACCATAGGCGCCGATGGTGTCCTCCCCGATGCCCTCGAACATCCAGGCGTAGCGGGGATCGTAGGAGGCGGGCAGGCGGCGGTAATGCGTACCCTCGAACAGGCCCTGGCCGGAGAAGCCGACGCCCACCAGGCGCTGCGGCGGGCGGCGATTGCGCCGCCAGAGCCCGCCGAGCTGGCCGTCGAAGGCGTGGTGGTACTCGCCGGGCTCCGCCTCCCAGGCGCGGATGCCGCCCTCGGCACGGCGGACCTCGATCACGCCCGGCATGTCGGGATGGCGGGCGATGCGCCAGTAGAAGCCGTTGCCGCCGAGGTAGATCAGGTGGCCGCCGCGTCCGGTGTAGGATTCGAGCGCGTCCAACGTTGCGAGTGTGTGATATTCCGGGTGCGATCCGGTTAGCACCGTCTTGTAGGGCGCCAGGAGCGCGGGGCCCTCCTCGTCCAGGTCCTCGTCGGTCAGGATGTCGAAGGGAAAGCCCTTGGCTTCCAGCCAGCCGAGCAGGTGCGTGTCCGCGGGGTAGTGGCGCAGGCCGGATCCGCGCGCGTCGTTGAAGGTGAGGAAGCCGGGCCGCATGGTGAGCATCGGGCGCAGGCGCGAGGAGAAGGCGATGCCG
>DAHUXX010000225.1 GCA_027306955.1 Acetobacteraceae bacterium
AGGCCGAGGGCGGCCGCCATCTCCCGCGTCACCGGCTGGGCGGAGACGCCAAGATAGCCGCGCGTGACCGAGCCGTGCGCCTCGATCTGCGCCACCACGTTCTTGACGGTGTTGGACGGGATGGCGAAGCCGATGCCCACCGAGCCGCCGGAGGGCGAGATGATGGCGGTATCGACGCCGATCACCTGGCCCTGCTGGTCGAACAGCGGGCCGCCGGAGTTGCCGGGATTGATCGGCGCGTCGATCTGAATGAAATTGTCATAGGGGCTGGCGCCGATGTCACGCCCGCGCGCCGAGACGATGCCCGCGGTCACCGTACCGCCGAGGCCGAACGGGTTGCCCATCGCGATCACCCACTGGCCGGGCTGGACGGCGTTGCTGTTGCCGAGCTGCAGATAAGGCAGCGGCTTGCCGGCGGTGACGCGCAGCACCGCGAGATCGGTGCGCGGATCGGTGCCGATCACCTTCGCCTTGAGGTGCTGCCCATCGGACAGCGTGACCATCACCTCGCGCGCGTTCTTCACCACGTGGTTGTTGGTGACGATGGTGCCGTTGGCGTCGACGATAAAGCCGGAGCCCTTCGCCTCCTGGGCGCGCTGCTGCTGCGGAATCTGGAACATGCCGAACGGCGTCGGCACGGTCTCGATCGAGGCGTTCTGCACCTTGAGATGGTTGGTGATGGACACCACCGCCGGGCGGACGCTGGAGGCGAGCTGGGAGAAATCGGGCAGCATCTGCGCCGGCGCGACCTTGATCGGGCCGCCGGTCGAGGCCTGGCTGACGGCGATGCCGCCGAGCGCGGAGCCGGCGAGCAGGACGGCGACCAGCGCGACGCGGGTCGCCCGGCGATTCGAAATCAGGTGTTTCATGGGTCTCGATCCCTTTCGATGGAAGACCTTTGACGGAGGCCGAAACTGGTTGGCGGGTCGTTCCCGCCTCGACACCAACATGGGGCGGCGACTCCCTCCGCCCAGTGGCACGCCCGTGAAAGCGCAGTCACGTGACGATCGTTTCAGGGCCGAGAAAGGTGCGGGGCCGTGAAGGGAGCGCGGTGGGGAATGGTCCGGCGCAAGGTGCTTCGGGGCGCCGGCCGGGCCGGCGAGGTTGCCCCCGCGCCAGAGGCCGCGCTAATTTGCGACACGGCGCCGGGTTAGCACAGCGGTAGTGCAGCGGTTTTGTAAACCGAAGGCCGGGGGTTCAAATCCCTCACCCGGCACCACCTGCATCAGGGAACTCGTTCGCGAACACCCTGCGCCCGCCAAAGCCGTGGCTACGGGGCGATGAACACACGCTCGGACGCATAGGAGATGTAGACGCGCGTGTGCCTGAAAAGCGCCTCACCAATAACCATCGTGGGGCCGGGAATGGGGAGATGCTCGACCGGCAGCAGCGGGTTGCGGAACCTGAGGCCGCCGATATCGAGCTCTCGGAAGCGGTGCACGTGGGCGACCGCCTCACGCCCATGAATCCCCGATATCCGCATGACCGGGTCGTGCTGCAACGCGGCCTCGTCCACGCCGGCCGCCGCGGCGGCCTCGAGCGAGACCGTCGTGTGGCTGTCCCCGGTATCGAAGACAGCCATCACAGGGTGCCCATCGAGGCGGACCGAGAAGGGCATATTGCCTTGCGGAACGGGCATCTCGACCGGCGTAGGCGCAGCGTAGGGGCCCTGCCAGGGTGGGCGGCCCTGCGGGCAATAGCGTGGCGCCAGCAGCGTGATGCGCTGATGCGGCATGTCGATGTCGAGATCGTAGTGTCCCAGCACGTCGAGGCCGAGAGCGCCGCCGACGACGCGGTACAAGGGGTTGATGACGCCGTCGGACCCGGCCGGAACGACCGCAATCATTCCGGGATTGATCGTGACGGCGCCGACCGCGATCGTCCCCACCCTGACCGGATGCGTGATCGCCGTCCTGTCCCCGGCACCGGTGATGATGTGCGTGAAGTTGTATTGATAGGACAGACCAAGCTCCTTGACCGTCGTATCGGTCAGCACCGTCGCGTTCCCGCCCGTATCAACGATCATCGGTACGGGATGGCCGTCAATCATGACATCGGCGACCGGCAGACCACTGACGAAGCGCACTGTGATCTCGCCCTTGCGGACGAAGGCGCAGGTGTCACCGCCCTGCAGGCTGGCGCAGCCGGCAAGCGCGAGCAGCAGGCACAAAAAAGCCAGATCACGTCCGATCACGTGCGCAGGTCCTTGAAAAAGGCGCGCAGCAGGTCGCCGCATTCGGCTTCGCGCACACCGCCCAGGACCTCCGGCACGTGCAGGCAGCCGGGGGCGGCGAAGACCCGCGCGCCATGCTCCACCCCGCCACCCTTGGGGTCGTAGGCGCCGAAAACCAAGCGACGGAGGCGGAAATGCACCATGGCCCCGGCGCACATCGCGCACGGCTCCAGCGTGACATAGAGGTCGCAGCCGGCGAGCCGCCCGCCCATCGCCCGGGCCGCCGCGCGCATCGCCAGCAACTCGGCATGCGCCGAGGCATCGCGCGCCGCCTCGACCTCGTTCCCGGCGGCGGCCAGCACCGCCCCGTCCGACCCCACGACCACGGCACCGACCGGCACCTCGCCGCGCACGCCGGCCGCCTTCGCCTCCGCCAGTGCCGCCTCCATGCCGCCGCTTGCCGAACTCATGGGCCCGAGCGTAGCAACCGGCCATGACCCGCACCAACCCGCCCGCGATCGGCATCACCCTCGATTCGGAGGAACCAGGAGGCTATTCGAAGTATCCCTGGTACGCGCTGCGCCGGAACTATGCCGACGCCGTCGCCGCAGCCGGGGGGCTGCCCTTGGCGCTGGTGCACCGGCCGGAATTGGCCGAGGCGATGCTCGACCGGCTTGAGGCGCTGGTGATCACCGGCGGCGCCTTCGATGTCGGACCGCAGCTCTACGGCGACGCCACCGCGCACGCGGCGACCACGCCGAAGGCCGCGCGGACCGAGGCGGAGCTCGCGCTGCTGCGTGGGGCGCTCAGGCGCGACATGCCGGTGCTCGGCATCTGCGGCGGTGAGCAGCTGCTGGCCGTGGGGCTCGGCGGCACGCTGATCCAGCACATTCCCGACACGGTCCCCGCGGCACTCGCGCACGAGCAGCCCAACCCGCGCCACCAGCCTGGTCACGACGTCGCCATCACGCCGGGCACGCGGCTCGCCGCTATCGTCGGCGCGGCGACGCTCGCGGTGAACTCGGCCCACCATCAGGCGGTGCGCACGCCTGGGGCGGCGAGCGTCAACGCCGTGGCACCGGACGGGGTCATCGAGGGGATCGAGGACCCGGCGCGGCGCTTCTGCATCGGCGTGCAGTGGCATCCCGAATTTCTCATCAACGCCGCGGACCGGCGCCTGTTCGATGCCCTCGTCGCCGCCTGCGCCTGACGCGGTCGAACGCGGCGAGCGGATCGCCAAGTTCCTCGCCCGCGCCGGCGTGGCGTCACGGCGCGACGCCGAGCAGATGATTGCCGCCGGGCGCGTCACGCTCAACGGCGCGCGCGTCACCCATCCCGCGACCTTCGTCGCATCCGCGGACACGGTGCTGGTGGACGGCAAGCCGGTGGGCATCGAGCGCACACGGCTGTTCCGCTACCACAAGCCGGTGGGGCTGGTGACGACACATCGCGACCCGCAGGGCCGGCCCACCGTGTTCGAGCGGTTGCCGCCGGGCCTGCCGCGGCTGATCTCGGTGGGCCGGCTCGACCTCACCAGTGAGGGTTTGTTGCTTCTTACCAACGATGGCGAGCTGGCGCGCCGGCTGGAACTGCCCGCGAACGCGTGGCTGCGCCGCTACCGCGTGCGTGTGCATGGTCGGCCGGAACCGGAGGCGCTCGCGAAGCTCGCGCGCGGCATCACCGTCGACGGCATCGCCTACGGGCCGATCGAGGCGGTGATGGACGCGACCAAGGGCGACAACGCCTGGCTCAGCATCACCCTGCGCGAGGGGCGCAACCGCGAGATCCGGCGCGTCCTCGCGCATCTCGGTTTCCGCGTGAGTCGGCTGATCCGCCTCGCCTACGGGCCGTTCCAGCTCGGCACCCTGCCGAAGGGCGCGGTCGCAGAGGTGCCTCCCAAGGTGGTGCGGGAACAGCTCGGCTGATGCGCATCGTTGCCGGGCGCTGGCGCGGCCGCCTCCTCGCCGCCCCCGCGGGCGAGGCGACGCGCCCGACATCCGACCGCACGCGCCAGGCGATCTTCGACCGGCTGGCGCACGCGGCCTGGGCGGCGGGGGTGCTGGATCGCACCACGGTGCTCGATGCCTTTGCCGGCACCGGGGCGATGGGGCTGGAAGCGCTGTCGCGCGGGGTGGCGCGCGTCTGGTTCATGGAAACGGACCCTTCGGCGCGGCGCGCACTCACCGCCAACATCGAGACGTGCCGCGCCGAAAACGCAACGATCCTCGCCGCCGACGCGACGCGCCCGCCCAAAGGCGAGCCGTGCATGCTGGTCTTTCTCGACCCGCCTTACGGCAAGGGCTTGGTTCCCGTGGCGCTGGCGGCGCTGCGCGCCGCGGGCTGGGTCGCGCCGGGCGCGCTGCTGGTCTGCGAGACCGCGCGCGACGAGGTGCTGGAGATGGTCGAGCCGCTCGCGATCGCATTGCACGGCGCGGCGCGCGTCACCTTTGTTCGCGATGCAGCCGGCCCCCGCCCTTGACCGCGCCGGGGTCGGCACCGGCGAGGCGCGGGCGTATCATTGGCGTCCGAACATCCGTTCGAGATCGGAACGGCTGAGTTTGAGGAAGGTGGGCCGACCGTGGCTGCATGTCGCGGCGCGGGGCGTTGCCTCCATCCGGCGCAGCAGCGCGTCCATCTCCGCGCCCGCGAGCCGGCGCCCGGCGCGGATGGAGCCGTGGCAGGCCATGCGCGCGATCGCGGCGTCGAGCCGCGCGGCGAGCGCCACACCCTCGCCCCAGGCCGCGATCTCGTCGGCGAGGTCGCGCAGCAGCGGCGCCGGATCGGCCGCGCCGAGCACGGCCGGCAGTGCGCGCACCAGCACCGCACCGCGGCCGAATGCCTCGATCTCCAGTCCCAGCCGTGCGAATTCGCCAGCGCGCTCGGCGAGCGGCGCCGCCTGGCCCTCCGGCAGATCCACGACTGCGGGCAGCAGCAGCGGCTGCGAGGCGATCCCGCCCGCGCGCAACTGGTCCGCCAGCGCCTCGTGCGTCAGCCGCTCATGCGCCGCGTGCTGATCGACCAACACCAGCGCGCCATCCGCCGCCTGGGCGAGGATGTAGGTCTCCATCACCTGGGCGATCGGGGTGCCGAGAGGATAATCCGGCCGAGGGTCGGCCGGGAGTTCGGATCGGCGTCGCTCCGGCTTGAGGTCGAGGCCGAAGATCGTCTCCGCCTCGGCGAACCCGCGCGCGTCGGGTTCGGTTACGGCTGCCGGCGTCCAGGCCGAAGGCCGGGATGGCGCGAGAAGCACGGCCGGAGCGGCCGCAAGCCCCGCCGGCACCGCGAGTGTGCGCTGAATCGCGCCGATCAGCAGCGAGCGCACCGCATCCG
>DAHUXX010000248.1 GCA_027306955.1 Acetobacteraceae bacterium
CGGGGGCGGCGTGGGCGGTAGCGGCAGGCGGGTTTGCGCGTACGCGGGCGCGGCGGCGAGCGCCGCGAGCACGGCGGCCGGCGGGAGCAGGACGGAAAGAATGCCGGCGTTACGCATCATGCGGGCCCGTCTCTACCGGAGCGGGGGGTTTCGCTCAATCGCGCCGCCTGTCGCCGGATGCGCTCAGGCGGACAGCGCTCCGGCGACGGTGGCACGCAGCGCGGGGTGGAGGTGCGGGTTGGCGGCGACGATGTTGCCGCTGTCGAGCGGGTCGCGGCCCTCGGGGTCGGTCGCGAAGCCGCCGGCCTCGCGCACGAGCAGGACGCCGGCGGCCATGTCCCAGCGGTTGAGGCCGAACTCCCAGTAGCCGTCGACGCGGCCGGCGGCGACCCAGGCGAGGTCGAGGGCCGCGGCACCCATGCGGCGGACGCCGGAGACCAGCGGCATGATGTGCGCGAGGGAGCGGGCGAAGGCCAGGTGGCGCGCGCGGGGTGCGGCGGCGAAGGGGATGCCGGTCGCGAACAGCGATTCCTGGAGGTCGCGGCGGGCGGAGACGCGCAGGCGGCGCTCGTTGAGGAAGGCGCCCACGCCTTTCTCGGCCCAGAACATTTCGTCCGTGGCCGGGGCGTAGACGACGCCGGCGACGACGTCCGACTTGCCGTCGTCGAGCCGCTTCTCGAGGCCGATCGAGATCGCCCAGTTGGGGATGCCGTGCAGGAAATTGGTGGTGCCGTCGAGCGGGTCGACGACCCAGCGCCAGGACCAGTTTTCCGAGCCCTGGGCACCCGATTCCTCCATCAGGAAGGCGTAGCCGGGGCGGGCCTTGGCGAGGTCCTCGCGCAGGCTCGCCTCGGCGCGCAGATCCGCCTGGCTCACGAAGTCGCCCGGGCCCTTGATGGAGACCTGAAGCTGCTCGACCTCCGCGAAGTCGCGCAGCAGGCGCTTCGCCGCGCGTTGGGCGGCGTTCTGCATCACCACCATGTGCGGCGAGAGATGGAGTTTCATGGCCGGCTTCCCGTCAGCCCTTGGCGCGCTCCACGTAGCTGGCGTCCTCGGTGCGCACGACGATGCGTTCGCCGGTCTCGATGAAGGGCGGCACCGAGGTTTTCACGCCGTTGGAGAGCTTCGCGGGCTTGTAGGAGGAGGCGGCGGTCTGGCCCTTCACCACCGGGTCGGCCTCGACGACTTCCAGCACGACGGTGGCGGGGAGGTGGATGGCGACGGGATCGCCTTCCACGAGGTCGACCGTGACATGCATGTTGTCCTGCAGGAACGGCGCCATGTCGCCGAGGAGGTCGGCGGGGATCATGGCCTGCTCGAAGGTCTCGGGGTCCATGAGGACGAGGTTCGTGCCGTCGGTGTAGGAGTAGGTGTATTCCCTCTCCTCGGTGAGCAGGCGCTCGACCGTGTCCGCGGTGCGCCAGCGCTCGTTGGTCTTGTTGCCGCTCTTGAGGTCGCGCATCTCGACCTGGATGAAGGCGCCGCCCTTGCCCGGGGTGATGATCTGCTGCTTGAGCACGGTCCAGCGGCGACCTTCGTGCTCGATGACCTGGCCGGCGCGGATGAGGTTCGCCTGCTGCTTCATGTCGCCTGCTGCTTCATGTCGGATGTCTCGAGTTGAATAGAACGGGGTCGTGGCCCGAGAGCGTCGGGGCGGCGGGTGTCTAGCGGCTGGGAGGCTGGCCGGCAACCTGGTGCGGGTTGCCGTCGCGGTCGAGCACCGTGCTGCCGCGCCAGTGGTCCGGGGCGATCGGGACCTTGCCGTGGCCGCCCGGGATGTCGAGCACGTAGGTGGGCAGCTCCAGGCCGCCGATGCGCCCGCGCAGGGAGGCGAGGATCTGGCGGCCGCGCTCGATGGGGACGTGGAAGCGCGCGGTGCCGGGGGCGGCGTCGAGCTGGTGCAGGTAATAGGGCTTTATCCGCGCGGCGAGCATGGCGCGCAGCAGCGCCTCCATGGCTTCGGGGCTGTCGTTGACGCCGGCGAGCAGGACGGACTGGCCGAGCAGGGGCGCGACGCGCGCGAGTTGCGCCAGGGCCGCGCGGGAGGCGGGCGTGAACTCGCGCGCGCTGTTGGCGTGGATGGCGAGCCAGAGCGGCTTTTGCGTGGCGAGCGCGGCGAGGAGGTCGGGTGTTACGGCTTCCGGCGTCGCGCTAGGCAGGCGGGTGTGGATGCGCAGGGTTTCGACGTGCGGGATGGCGTCGAGGGCGGAAAGGATCGCGCCGAGGCGGCGCGGCGAGAGCATCAGCGGATCGCCGCCGGTGAGGATGATTTCGCGGAGTTCGGTGTGGGCGCGGAGGTATGCGCAGGCGGCTTCGAGTTCCGTGGCGGACAGCACGCCGCCGTCGGGGCCGACCTGTTCGCGGCGGAAGCAGAAGCGGCAATAGACCGGGCAGACGAGCAGCGGCTTCAGCAGCGCGCGGTCCCTGTAGCGGTGGACGATGCCGCGCACCGGGGAGAGCGCCTCGTCGGCGATCGGGTCCGCGGTCTCGTGCGGAGCGGTGACGAGCTCGTCCTCGTGCGGGACGAACTGGCGGGCGATGGGGTCGTCGGCGTGTTCGATGAGCGATTGCAGCGCCGGGGGGATGGCGATGGCGTAGCGGCCGGCCACGCGCGCGATGGCGTCGCGGCGGTCGGGCGCGATGAGGGCGGCGTCGAGCAGGGCGTCCGCCTCGCGAAGCGTTTGGGCGTTACGCAGAGTTGGGGCGTCGCGGATGGTGGCGCTCGCAAGCATGGCGGGCGGGCGTGTAGGCTTGCGCGCATGTTGCCGCAACCGCTGCTACGGCGAGCCAGGCTTGCCGCCGCGACACGCGCCTTTTTCGCCGCGCGCGGGTTTGTCGAGGTTGAGACCGCGTATGCGGTGAAGACGCCCGGCGAAGAGGTGCATCTGCGCGCCTTCGCCACCGAGCGGGAGGCGCCGGACGGGACGCGCACGAAGCTGTTCCTGCATACCAGCCCGGAATTCGCGATGAAGCGGCTGCTCGCCGCCGGCTCGGGGCCGATCTTCCAGCTGGCGCGGGTATGGCGCAACGGCGAGGGCAGCGAACTGCATTCGCCCGAGTTCACGATGCTGGAGTGGTATGTGCCAGGGTTCGGCATGGGGGAGCTGATCGAGCAGACGATGGCGCTGTTGCGCGGCGTGCTGCCTGGCGAGGTGACGTGCCGCGGCGTGACCACGCGGCTCGACGACGCGGAGTTGCTGAGCGTGGCCGAGGCGTTCCGGCGCTACGCGGGGGCGGATGTGCTCGGCACGGCGGGGGATGCGGCGGCGCTGGCGGCATCGGCCGGGGAGCGGCTGCGCGAGGGCGAGGGCTGGGAGGATCTGTTCTTTCGCATCCTGCTCGCGCGCGTGGAGCCGAACCTGGGGCGCGGGCGGGCGACGTTCCTGACGCACTGGCCGGCGGCGCAGGCGGCGCTGGCGCGGCGCGACCCCGCCGATGGGCGCGTGGCCGAGCGGTTCGAGCTGTTCGTCTGCGGGATGGAGCTCGCGAACGCGTTCGTGGAGCTGACGGATGCGGCGGAGCAGCGGGCGCGGTTCGCGGCCGATCGCGCGCGGCGGCAGGCGATCTACGGCGGCGCGGATGACGGGGGGCAGAACTGGGAGATGGACGAGGCGCTGCTGGCGGCGCTGCCCAGGATGCCGGCTTGCGCGGGGATCGCGCTGGGGTTCGATCGGCTGGCCATGATCGCCGCGGGGGTCGATGATGTCCGCGCGGTGCTGGCCCTGCCGGTTTTCTGAGGGGCGGCTTGCGATGGAGGGACGCGCGATGAAGTGGATGACGGGCCTGGCGCTGGCGGCGTGCTGCGCCGGGTGCGCGCGGCAGGGACCCTCGGCGCTGGATGTGAAGCTGGCCGCCATGGTGGGGCAGAGCGAGACCGCCGTGGTGCGCCAGCTCGGCGTGCCGAACCGGACGCTCGAGACCGGTGGGCACCGGTTCATCGCCTATGTCGAGACACGCCAGGACATCGTGCCGGGCCCGATGTGGGGGCCGCCATGGTGGGGCTGGAGCGGGACGCAGGTGATCACGCAGAGCTGCGTGATCACGTTCGAGATCGAGGCGGACAAGGTGAAGGGTTATTCGTACCGCGGCGACGGCTGCGGTTGAGGCCGCGACTGTGAGCTGGCGCCCGGTGTCATCGGTGCCCGCTGTGCCGTCGGTGCCGGCTGTGCCGCCTGCACGGTTGGCGCCGTCGCGGCAGGGGGCGACTGGTGAGCGAAGAACAGGTTGATTCCAAGCGCGATGGCCAGTGCCATGTAGAGGAGGAGAGCCGTCGGCAACCGCTTCGGCGGCGCGCCATGGAGCAAGGGGCGCGCGGATCGGCTGTCCAGCGGGCCGACCGCCTGGCCGCGTTCCGGCAGGAGGAGAACCAGGCGGGCAGCGGTCGCCGGTGCCGCAGCGAGGTCCTGCGGGATCAGCGGCATTGTCGCGATGCTCCTCGCCAGGGACTCGATCACGCCTGCACGCGGCAGTCCGGCCCAGCCTGCGGCCTCCGCCCAGGCGTCTTTGCCCTGACGCGCAAGGACCGAGAGGACGGTAAGCGCCGAGCCGTTGAGTTCCGTGCCGACCTCGGCGAAGAGGAACGGGTTGAGCTGCGAGGTGGTCAGGGCGAAGCAGTCATTGTGGGCCATCTGATGCTCCTGTGCCCGCGCCTTGGTCCGGCCGGGCTTGCGGTCACACCGCGGCCTTGCGCGGCGCGCCCGCGGTGTTTGCCGCGGCGAGGCCAGCCAGGATCAGCGCCGAGGCGGGGTTCATCGTGTCCACCATCGTGGTGGGGATGAGGATCGTCGAACCGCGCTCCCTGGTGGTCTCGTGGATGATGTTCATCGCCCGCAGCGAGGTCTGCGCGACGCGATCGATGGCCTCGTGGTCGTCGGTGATGCGCGGCGCAGCCGCCTCGGCGTCGTGGACATGCCGGAAGATCACCGCATCCACGTTGACCGGCACGGTATCGCGGGTCAGCGCCTGTTCGGCGTTGAAGGCGGTGGTCTGGATACGCTGCTGGATACGCTGCTGGATACGCTGGTCGATGATCGCGACGGCGCGGTCGATGACGGGGATCGGCAGGAACAGCCCGGGGCCGCGGACACCCTGGAGCTTGCCGGCACGGAGCACGACGAAGCGCTGCCAGGTATTGGCCATCTTGAGCGACATGCCGATGAGGAGCGCGGCCACGAAAAAGGGTGCGGCATAAAGCGAACTCGCGGCGCCGGTATGAAGAAAGGGCATTCCCCCGGTGGCCAACCCCGCCCGGGAAAGGACGGCGACGATCATGTGGGTGATGGAGTTCATCGTCTTGCGTCCATGATAACGGGCTCTGTCCGCCGCTGATGGGCTTTACGGCCGTGATGCCGCCGCGCCACCGTGCTCCGCGATGAGTCTGGAAGGGATGCCGGTCGCGGGTCTCGGTTCGCCGGTCTCGGTTCGCGGGTCTCGGTGAATGGCCAACCAGCGTGGCTCTTGGCGTCATGCTGGCCGCTGATCTGACGGTTAGGATATTTGCATTCGGAAAATATCTTACAAGAGCAAATACCCCCGATGAAAAACCGCCCGGGACATCAAATCCAGGCGCGATTTCCGGGGCGGCGCGGCGGGCGGTGAGGGAGCTGGCGCCCCCGCTCAGCCGGCGCAGGGCGCGCGAGCGTCCGAGGTTTGGCGTGGCGCCGTGCCGCTCGCTCGTTTTCTGCATCCGCTCCGTCGCCCGCCGCGTAACGCGGTTGACGGGCGCGCAACGGGCGCTCCCGCGCAACAAGAGGAGATGCACGATGCGGGCCCACCCGATCGTAACGATGGCTTGTGTGCCTGTGATGCTCGCGGCCTGCGCGCATGCGATGGCACAGCCTAACCCGATGCATCCCGCCGCGATGACCATGCCGGCGAATGCCGCGATGTCCGATACCGTCATGGTCGGCGGCCAGGCGATGTATCCCACGAAGAACATCGTGCAGAACGCGGTGAATTCCGCGGACCACACGACGCTGGTGGCGGCGGTGAAGGCGGCGGGCCTGGTGCCGACGCTGGAGGGCAAGGGGCCGTTCACCGTGTTCGCGCCGACCAACGAGGCGTTCGCCGAGTTGCCGGCGGGGACGGTTCAGAGCCTGCTCAAGCCCGCGAACAAGGCAGAGCTCGTGAAGATCCTGACCTATCATGTCGTTCCGGGTCATTACGATTTCGCGGATCTCGCGAAACTGATCCGCGAGGGCGGCGGCAAGGCGGAGCTGAAGACGGTGGAGGGCGGGATGCTGACGCTGGCGATGAACGGGCGGCACAACATCACGGTGACGGACGCCAAGGGTGATACCGCGGCAATCACGACCTATGACGTGAACCAGTCGAACGGCGTGATCCAGGTGATCGACAAGGTGCTGCTGCCCGGCTGATCCCTCCCGGGCGCGGCGGACCCGGGCGCGTTGCTCCCGATGCGCCCGGGTCCTGTTGCGTGACTCAGGCTGCGTCGATGGCGTCGTTCATGGCGCGGACGCCGGCGGCGGGGCCTTCGGGATGTGACCAGACGGCGCCGATGACGGCGAGGAAGTCGGCGCCGGCGCGCACCAGCCTGGCGCAGTTGGCGGGCGTGATGCCGCCGATCGCGACACAGGGGATCGTTGCGATATCGGACCACCAGGCGAGGATCCCGGGGTCGGCGCGGGTGGGGGCGTCCTTGCTGGCGGTGGGAAAGAAGGCGCCGAAGGCCACGTAATCGGCGCCGTCCTCGCCGGCCTGGAAGGCGAGGTCGCGGCTGGCGTGGCAGGTGACGCCGAGCGTGAGGTCGCCGAGGATGCGCCGCGCCTCGCGCGCGCTCATGTCCGTCTGGCCGACATGGGCGCCGTCGCAGCCGGTTGCGATGGCGAGGTCGGGGCGGTCGTTCATCAGCACGGCGACGCCGCGCGATTGCGTTATCGGAACGATAACGGAGGCGGCGCGGCGGAGTTCGTCGTCCGCTGCGTCCTTCAGGCGGATCTGCAGGCAGGCGACGTCGCCGGCGTCGAGCGCGGATGCGAGCAGGTCCGGGAAGGTTGCGAGATCGATCGCGGGGGGCGTGACGAGGTAGAGGCGGCAGCGTTCGGTCACGGTCCTCGCCTCGTCACGCCGGTCCGTCAGGCCTTGCCCTGGTAGATCTCGATGATCTTGTTGAGCATTGCCAGCGCGTCGGCCTTCGGGCGTTGGAAGGTGTTGCGGCCGATGATGGAGCCGTTGGCGCCGCCGTCGCGAAGGCCGCGGACTTCCTCGTAGAGCCCGTCGAGGCTCTTGGCCTCGCCGCCGGAGAACACCACGATGCGCTTGCCGGCGAAGGCGGTCTGGATGACGTGCTCGACGCGCTTGGCAAGGGTGGTGATGTCGATCTTCTGCGCCTCGTAGACTTTCTTCGCGGCCTCGAGCGAGACGTGCTCGGTGGGCGGCTTCACCTTGATGATGTGGGCGCCCATGAGGGCGGCCATGTGGCAGGCATAGGCGCAGATATCGACCGCGGTCTCGGCCACCTTGTCGAGGTTGGGGCCGCGCGGATAGCTCCAGACGACGACGGCGAGGCCGGCGGCCTTGGCTTCGTCGGCGAGCTCGCGCAGTTCCTCCATCTGCTCGAAGGCGTATTCACTGCCGGGGTAGATGGTGAAGCCGATGGCCGAACAGCCGAGGCGCAGCGCGTCGGAGACCGAGCCGGTGCCGGCCTGGTCCTTGGCGGGGGCCAGCGAGTTCGAGGCGTTGCCCTTGAGGATGGTCGGGATGGCGCCGGCATACGTGGCGGCGCCCGCCTCGATCATGCCGAGGGGGGCGGCGTAGGCGGACAGCCCCGCCTCGATCGCGAGCTGGAAATGGTAGTGCGGGTCGTAGGCCGCGGGGTTGGGCGCGAAGCTGCGCGCCGGGCCGTGCTCGAAGCCCTGGTCGACGGGGAGGATGACGAGGCGGCCGGTGCCGCCGAGCTTGCCCTCCATCAGGATGCGGGCGAGGTTGGCCTTGGTGCCGGGGTTGTCGCTCTCGTAATGATCGAGGATGCGCTTGACGCGCTGGGTGATGCGCATGGAGTCCCTCCGAACGGATTTCGCGCGTCCTAGCAAGGCGCGCCGCGCGCGTCACCTTCGGTGCCAGTCAAGGATTGTCATGGCGGGCGGGCGGGAAGCGAGGATCACGGCGCCGAGGGTCGTTGCGGCGGCGGCGACGCGGGGAAAGCCGGGGCCGGGGGCGAGCACCAGGGCGCGGCAGCCGCAGCGCAGCGCGGCCATGGCGTAGCCGGGGGCGTCGGCGCAGTCGAGGATGTCGGCCATGGGGGCGGTTGCCTGGGCGCGCGCGGCCTCAGCCAGTGCGCGCCACCAGAGCGGGCCGAGGGTGGCGGCGGCGTTCACCGGCGAGAGCAGCGTGACGGGCCGGCCCGTGGAAACCGCCGCCAGGCACGCCCGGCGGTCGGCGACCAGAACGATCGGACCCGGAAACATGCTTGACGTTCAAGCCCGTTGTCGGTTGAAACTCAAGCCGGCGTGAAGAAGGAGGCGGCGGTGAGCGGAACCGATGAGGCGACGACGCCGGGCGAGGAAGCGGCCGACCGCATCGAGCAGGCCTTGGACCGCATCGCGGTCCTGGCGGCGCGGGTGCATCCGGCTTCCGGGAACGCGGCCGACGGGACGGAGGGGATCGAGGCGATGCTGGCGCCGCGGCTTGACGCGGTGATCGCGCGGCTGCGCCAGGCTTTGGGCAACTAGGCGAGGATTCCGGCCATGGCGCAGATGACCATCCGCATCAACGGCTACGCTTATGTCGTGGGCTGCGAGGACGGGCAGGAGGCGCACCTCACGGCGATGGCGACCGAGATCGAGTCGCGGGTGAACAGCATCAAGGCGCTGGGCGGGCAGTCCGGCGAATCGCGGCTGCTGGTGCTGGCGGCGCTGCTGATGGCCGACGAGCTGCACGACGTGAAGCTGGAGGCGGCCCAGCTGCGCGCGGCGCGGCCGGCGGAGCACGCGGCGCGGGAGGCCAAGTCCGACGCGGCGCTGCAGCGGCGGCTGGCGAAGCTGGCCGAGCGCGCGGAGGCGATCGCGGGACAGATGGATCCCGCCTGATCGTTTCCGCGGCCGGTCGTTTGCCCCGGGGTCGTTTGCCCCGGGGTCGTTTACCCCGGCGGTCGTGGCCCCGGCGGTCGCCTGCCCCGGCGATCGTTGCGTTTGGGCGTTGCCGCGGACGTGAAGCGGCCTTATGTGAGGGATGCGGGGCTGCCGGGTGCGTCAGGTTCAATCATCCCCGGGGCCGATAGCAACCTCTCGGGAGCTGGCTCTGTCGTGGCCTTGGTCACGGTATTCTGGCGCCCACCTGCACTAGCAGGCTCTGGGAGGATGGCATAGCCAACGGCCATGGCGGCTCCGCACACGCTTTCCCCGGAACAACTGATCGCGGCCAAGGCGCGCGCGCGTGAGGTGGCGCTGGCTCGGCGCGCGGGGCAGGACCCGGCGCTTGGGGCGCGGCTGGCGCGGCACGTGCTGCGCGAGATGCCGCCGCAGGCGGGGGCCGTGGTCTCCGGCTATTGGCCGCTGCCGGGGGAGATCGACATCAGGCCGCTGCTCGAGGCGCTGTTCGCGCTCGGCCACCCGGTCTTGCTGCCCGAGACACCGAAGCGCGGCAAGCCATTGATTTTCCGACATTGGTATCCTGGGGTGGCGATGGTGCGCGAGCCCTTCGGGACGCTGCGGCCGGACGCGCCGGTGGGCGAGCCCGCGGTGCTCTACGTGCCGCTGCTGGCGTTCGACCGGCAGGGGCGGCGGCTCGGGTACGGCGGCGGGTATTACGACCGGACGCTGGCGGGCCTGCCGGGGGCGGTGGCGATCGGCTGCGCGTTCGCGGCCCAGGAACTGGACGAAGTGCCGGCCGGCGACTACGACGCGCGCCTGGCCGCGATCGCCACCGAGCGCGGCATCATCATCGTTTCTGGGGCCTGAATGCGCATCCTTTTCCTGGGCGACACGGTCGGGCGAACCGGCCGCGATGCCGCCGTCGCCGCGCTGCCGAGACTGCGTGGGCAATTGCGGATCGATCTCGCCGTCATCAACGCGGAGAATGCCTCGCACGGGTTCGGGCTGGCGCCGGACATGGCGGAGGCGCTGTTCGGCGCCGGGGCGGACGTGATCACGCTGGGCAACCATGCCTGGGACCGCAAGGAGATCGTTCCGTACATCGCCAATCATCCGCGGCTGATCCGGCCGATGAACTTCCCGCCCGGCACGCCGGGGGCGGGTTGCGCGATGGTGGAACTCGCGGACGGGCGCAAGGCGCTGGTCGCGAGTGCCATGGGGCGGCTCTACATGGACCCGCTCGACTGTCCGTTCCGGGCGATGGCGGGGGAGCTGGCGAAGCACCGGCTCGGTGCCTCGGTGCAGGCGATCCTGGTCGATTTCCACGCCGAGGCGACAAGCGAGAAATGGGCGTTCGCGCACCTGTTCGACGGGCAGGTGAGCGTGGTGGTGGGGACGCACACGCATTGCCCGTCCGCGGATCACACGATCCTCGCGGGCGGCACGGCGTTCCAGTCCGATGCCGGGATGTGCGGGGACTTCGATTCGGTGATCGGGATGGACAAGACGATCGCGGTGGCGCGGTTCCTCAAGAAGCTGCCGGGCGAGAAGCTGCACCCGGCGGACGGCGAGGCGACGGTGTGCGGGCTCTATGTCGAGACCGACGACGCGAGCGGGCTGGCGAAGCGCGTCGAGCCGGTGCGCATGGGCGGGCGGCTGTCGCAGGCGGTGCCGGGCGTCTAGGCGCGCCGGGGTTTTTCTGGAGATTTCGATGGCTGGGCATTCGCAGTTCAAGAACATCATGCACCGCAAGGGCGCGCAGGATGCGCGCCGGGCGCGGCAGTTCGCGCGGCTGATCCGCGAGATCACGGTGGCGGCGCGGCAGGGGCTGGCGGAAGTGGCGTCCAATCCGCGGCTGCGGGCCGCGGTGGCGGCGGCGCGCCAGGCGAACATGCCGCGCGACACGGTGGAGCGGGCGATCAAGAAGGCGGCCGGCGCCACCGGCGGCGACGATTACGCGGAGGTGCGCTACGAGGGCTACGGGCCGGCCGGCGTTGCCGTGATCGTCGAGGCGCTGACCGACAACCGCAACCGCACCGCCTCCGACGTGCGCTCGGCGTTCGCCAAGCACGGGGGCGCGCTGGGGGAGACGAACTCGGTTTCTTTTCTGTTCTCCCGGCGCGGCGTGCTGCGCTATCCGGCTTCGGTCGCGGGCGAGGAGCCGATGCTGGAGGCGGCGATCGAGGCGGGGGCGGACGACGTCGTGAGCGGGCCGGACGGGCATGAGATCAGCACGTCCGTGGAGGATTTCTTTGCCGTGCGCGACGCGCTGGAGGCAAAATTCGGGGCGCCGGAGGAGGCGCGGCTGGACTGGAAGCCGATGACCACGGTTGCGCTCGACGAGGAGCAGGGGGCGAGGATGATCAAGCTGCTCGACGCGCTGGACGAGAGCGACGACGTGCAGAACGTGACGGCGAATTTCGAGGTCTCGGACGCGCTGATGGCGAAGCTTTCGGCTTGAACGCGATGACGCGCATGCCATGACCAGGATCCTGGGTCTCGATCCCGGGCTGCGGGTGACCGGCTGGGGCCTGGTGGAGGCCGCGGGGAACCGGCTGCGACATGTGGCGGACGGCACGATCGCGACCGATGCGGGGGAAAGCGTACCCGCGCGGCTGCGCACCCTGCACGAGGCGCTGGCCGCGCTCCTGCGCGACTGGGCGCCCGACGAGGCCGCGGTCGAGGAGACGTTCGTGAACCGCAATCCGGCCTCGACGCTGAAGCTCGGCTATGCGCGCGGCGTGGTGTTGCTGGCGCCGTCGCTGGCGGGGATACCGGTCGCGGAATACGCGGCGCTGTCGGTGAAGCAGGCGGTGGTGGGGACCGGGGGCGCCTCCAAGGAGCAGGTGCAGGCGATGGTGCGGCGGCTGTTGCCGGGGGCGGTGATGAAGCGCGCGGATGCCGCGGATGCGCTGGCGGTCGCGATCTGCCACGCGCATCACCGTGGCTCGCATGCGAGATGGATGGCCGCGTGAGGGCCTTCTGGTGATCGGGCGCCTTACGGGGCGGATCGAGGGGCTCGAGGCGGACCGCTGTCTCGTCGATGTCGGCGGCGTGGGCTACGTGGTGATGGCTTCGACGCGCACGCTGGGGGCGCTCGAACCGGGCGCCGAACAGCGGCTCTGGGTCGAGACCGTGGTGCGCGAGGACGCGATCACGCTCTACGGGTTCCTGCAGGCGGCGGAGCGGGAGTGGTTTCGCATCCTCACCGGCGTGCAGGGTGTGGGGCCGAAGGTGGCGCTCGGGATTCTCTCGGCGCTGGCGCCGGCGGAGCTCGTTGCGGCGATCCAGTCGGGCGACCGGGCGATGCTGTCGCGGGCACCGGGCGTGGGGCCGAAGCTCGCGATCAGGCTGGCGACGGAGCTGCGCGACAAGGCGGGGGCGCTGCCGCTGCCGGATTCCGTTTCGGTGGCGGCGAGCGTGCCCGTGGGGCCGGACGCGGAGGTGATCTCCGCACTCGGGCATCTCGGCTACCGGCGCGGCGAGGCGGAGGCGGCGCTGGCCAAGGTGCGGATGCGGCTCGGTGCGGACGTGGCGTTCGCCGCTCTCGTGCGTGAGAGCCTGCGGGAGATGGCCCGGTGAGCGCCCCGGTGAGCGCCGCTGGGAGCGGCGCGAGGAAGCGGGGCGCGGCGCCGGCGCGCGAGGAGGAGCCGGCGCGGCGCGTCGATGGCGCGCGGCAGCCGGAGGACGCAGCGGAGGCGGCGCTGCGGCCGCAGCGGCTGACCGAGTTCGTGGGGCAGAAGGCGGCGCGCGAGAACCTCGCCGTGTTCATCGAGGCGGCGAGCGGGCGGCGCGAGGCGCTGGACCATGTGCTGCTGCAC
>DAHUXX010000278.1 GCA_027306955.1 Acetobacteraceae bacterium
GCAGTGCCGCCTCGATGTCGGCGATCGCGCCGCCGATATCGCCGCTCCTGAACCGCGCGATCGCCCGGTCGCCATAACAGGCGGCGTAGCCCGGATCGATCACGAGCGCCGCGTCAAAGGCCTTGAGCGCGTCCTGATCGGCGTGGTTCACCAGGTCCCGCACGCCCCGCTGCTCCAGCAGCACCGCCGCCGGCGAGCCCGCCTCGGTCCACAGCGCCCGCACGCGCAGCTCGATCAGGTGCGCCACGCTCCCGTCCGGCGCGTTCTTCAGCGCGTGCAGCAGCGCCGTGATCCGCCCGCCGGCCGCCCCCTGCGCCCGCGCCACGCCCGCGCCCGGCGCGCAACACGCCAGCACCGCCGCAAGGACCAGGGCAACCCAGCGCATGCGCCGATCCTGCCGCCGCGCGCGCCCCCAATTCAACCGTGGCGTGGTCAGCCGCCTTCCTTGAGCTCGCTCCCCGCCAGCAGCTCGCAGAGCTGCGCCAGCGCCGTGTGGTCCTGCCCCGGCCCCAGCCGCTGCTGCGCTGCCAGCCACATCTCGCGGCACAGCGCCGCGAACGGCGCCGGCGTCGCCGTCTCCCGCCCCAGCCCGAGCGCGATGGTCACGTCCTTGACCATGAGGTCGAGCCCGAACCCGGAGGCGAATTTCCGCGACAGCACCTGCTGGCGGAACTTCCCCTTCGTCGAGTTGTTCATCCCCGACGACACATTCAGCACATCCACCATCGTCCCGGGATCGAGCCCGAAACGCTGCCCGATCAGCAGCGCCTCGATCCCGATCAGGAACCCGCCGGCCGAGACCAGGTTGTTCAGCGCCTTCATCGCCTGCCCGGCGCCGACGCCGCCGCAATGGAGGATGGTGCTGCCCATTGCCTCCAGCACCGGGCGCACCCGCGCCAGCGCCGCCTCGTCGCCCCCGGTCATGATCGCGAGATCGCCGGTCTCCGCCCGCGCCACCCCGCCCGACACCGGCGCATCGACCAGCGTCCCGCCCGCGGCGGCCACCACGCCCGCAAGCCGCTGCGTCTCGGCCGGCACGCCGGAGGACATCTCCACCACCACCGTGCCGGGCGCCAGCGCCGCCAGCACCCCGCCCTCGAGGACCTGGCCGACCTCCCCGCTCGTCGGCAGCATGGTGATCACCACGTCCGCGCCGCGCGCCAGCGTCGCGAGGTCGGGTGCGGCGGTCGCGCCCTGCTCGGCGGCGAAGGCGTGCGCCACGCCCGCGCGCGCGTCGAACACCGCGACGGGAAAACCGTGCCGGCGCAGGCAGGTCGCCATCGGCCGTCCCATCGCGCCGATGCCGATGAAGCCTACGGAAAGCGCGTTACGCCGCCTGCTCATGGTCCGCTCTCCGCCCTGGGCGTCTCCATCCCGGCCATCTCCACCTCGGGAAACACAACCCTGCCCGCCAGCATCTCCCCGACCTGCGCCGCCAGCGCCGCGTCCGCCGCGCGCACATAACGG
Source organism: Acetobacteraceae bacterium (assembly GCA_027306955.1). Classification (GTDB taxonomy): domain Bacteria; phylum Pseudomonadota; class Alphaproteobacteria; order Acetobacterales; family Acetobacteraceae; genus JAJXXT01. The sequence goes on from DAHUXX010000278.1 coordinate 1,468, forward strand.
GCAAGCCAGGCCGGCCCCTCGCCCGCCGGCCTGCCGCGCCAGACATTGCGCGCGATCGCCGCCTCCAGCGTTGCCATGTCCCCCGCGTCCAGCGCCTCGCCATAGGCGAGCGCCCTGCCGTGGAACGCCTCCCACATGCGCTTGTTGCGCTTCGGCACGGAAAGATCGCCCACGCCGATCTCGCGCAGGCTGCGGTCCATGTCGCCGAACATCGCGTCGAACACCGCCTGCGCCAGCGCCGGTCCCGGCGGCTGCGCCTGCCACAGCTGCCGGATCACCAGGAACACGTGCAGCCCGATGCAGTCGAACCGCCCGTCCAGCGTGTCCGGCACCCCGATCGCGGCGTAGAACACCGGCCGCCGTGCCGCGGTCACGGCGGCGATATAGAGGTCGTGGCCCTCGCGCTGCAGCGGCGCGGCGCGGAACCAGGAAAGCACAAAGCGCGGCAACATCGCCCCGAGATGCCACGGCCCCCCGGATGAGCCAAGAGCCCATGCCCGAAACCCGCCCGAAACCGCACCTGAACCAGGGCCGCCAGCGCTCTCGCGACAGGGATCCCAGCGCTCTCGCGACAGGGATCATTGACAGGCACCGCCCCGGCATGGGACCGCATCGCCGCCATGCGCTGCCGCCATCTCCCCACCGCCCCGCTCCCGATTCTGGCGCTTGCCCTGCTGCTCGCCGGCTGCGCCCCGGGTTTCTGGTCCTACGAGCCGCAAGTGCGCGGCAACATGGTCAGCGCCGACGCGCTCAAGCAGCTCGTCCCCGGCACCTCGACGGAGGCCGACGCCACCGCCGCACTCGGCTCGCCCACCGCCACGGGCAGCTTCGACCCCAACACCTGGATCTATATCGGCCAGGTCACCAAGCCGCAGATCGCCGCCTTCCAGGGCGTGGAAAAGCAGAATGTCGTCGTGCTGCACTTCAGCAACGCCGGCGTCCTGACGTCGATCGAGCAGAAGACCGGCAAGAACAGCCTGTCCGCGCCGATGATCGCCCGCGTCACCCCCTCGCCGGGCAGCAACCCCGATATCCTGCAGCAGATCCTCGGCAACGTCGGCCGCTACAGCGCCACCCCGACGCAGAGCGGCACCCCCGGCGGCGGCGCGCCCAGCAGCGGCAACTATTGACGCCATGGCCCCGCCGTCCCGCCGCCACCTGCTCCAGATCGAGGGCATGGACCGGCCCGAGATCGGCGCCCTCCTGGACCTCGCGGAGAGCTACGTGCTGCTCAACCGCACCGGCAAGACCCCGCGCGACCTTCTGCGCGGCCGTACGCTGATCAACCTGTTTTTCGAGGATTCAACCCGCACGCGCACGAGCTTCGAGCTGGCCGGCAAGCGCCTCGGCGCTGACGTGCTCAACATGAGCGTCTCCACCTCCTCCGTGAACAAGGGCGAGACGCTGCTCGACACCGCCGCGACCCTCAACGCGATGCACTGCGACCTGCTCGTCGTCCGCCACGACCAGTCCGGCGCGCCGCACCTCCTGGCACAGAAAGTGGAAGCCAGCGTCGTCAACGCCGGCGACGGCACGCACGAGCACCCGACGCAGGCGCTGCTCGACGCGCTGACCATCCGCCGCCGCCGTGGCCGCGTCGAGGGGCTCACCGTCGCCATCTGCGGCGACGTCATGCACAGCCGTGTCGCCCGCTCCAACATCCACCTGCTGCTGGCCATGGGCGCCGCGGTGCGCGTCGTCGGCCCGCCAACCCTGCTGCCCAGCGCGGTCGAGCGCCTTGGCGTCGAGGTGTTCCACGACATGGCGACCGGACTCGCGGGCGTCGACGTGGTGATGATGCTGCGCCTGCAGCGCGAGCGCATGGCGAAGGGCCTGGTCCCCAGTGCGCGCGAATTCTTCCGCTTCTACGGCCTCGACCAGGCCAAGCTTGCCACCGCCGCGCCGCACGCGCTGGTCATGCACCCGGGCCCGATGAACCGCGGCGTCGAGATCGCCAGCGACGTCGCCGACGACCCGCTGCGCAGCGTCATCCGCGAGCAGGTCGAGATGGGCGTCGCCGTTCGGATGGCCGTGCTCGACCGGCTCACCAGGGCGGCACTCGCCAATGCCTGAGAGCCCGGCACCTGACACGCTGATCGAGCGCGTCCGCCTCCTCGACCCCGCTTCCGGCCTCGACGCCCAGGGCTCGCTGCTGATCCGCGACGGCCGTATCGCGGACCACGGAACGAACCTCGGCCGCCCCGACGGCGCCACGATCGTCGAGGGCAACGGCGCCATTCTCTGCCCCGGCCTCGTGGACATGCGCGCGCAGTTGGGCGAGCCGGGCTACGAATACCGCGAGACCATCGCCTCCGCCGCCGAGGCCGCCGCCGCGGGCGGGATCACCACGCTCGCCTGCCTGCCCGACAGCCGCCCCGCTCTTGACGACCCGGCGCTCGTGCGCCTGCTGCGCGCCCGCGGCGAGGAAACCGGCTCGCTCACCATTCTGCCGTATGGCGCCCTCACGCGCGGCTGCGAGGGCCAGGACCTCGCGGAGCTCGGTCTCCTGCACGAGGCCGGCGCCGTCGCCTTCACCGACGGTGGCCATGCCATCGGCTCCGCGCGCCTGATGCGCCGCGCGCTGGCCTACGCCGGCGGCTTCGGCGCCCGCATCGTGCAGCACCCGGAGGAACCGTCGCTCGCCGAGGGCGGCACCGCGACGGAGGGGGAGCTTGCCACCCGCCTCGGCCTGCCCGCCAGTCCCGCCGCCGCCGAGGCGATCCTGGTCGCGCGCGACATCCGCCTGGCCGAGCTCACCGGCGGCGCGGTGCATTTCGCGCACGTCTCCACCGCCGAGGCGCTCGCCCTCATCCGCGCCGCCAAGGACCGGGGGCTTGCCGTCACCTGCGACACCGCGCCCCCCTATTTCGACCTCAACGAGACGGCGATCGGCGAGTTCCGCAGCTTCGCCAGCCTCTCACCGCCCTTGCGCTCGGAGGCCGACCGGATGGCCGTGGTCGCCGCCCTCGCGGACGGCACCATCGACGCCATCGCCTCCGACCACCAGCCGCGCGACGCCGACGACAAGCGCCTGCCCTTCGCCCAGGCCTCCGCGGGCGGCACCGGCCTCGTCACCCTGCTCGCCGTCACCCTCGCCCAGGTCCATGGCGGCACGCTGCCGCTCATCCGCGCGCTCGGGCTGCTCACCGTCGAGCCCGCCCGCCTGCTCGGCGCCGATGCCGGTACGCTGCGCAAGGGGGCCGCCGCGGACGTCTGCCTCTTCGCCCCGGAACACGCCTGGCGCGTCGAGTCCGGCCAGCTTCCCGGCAAGGCACAGAACACGCCCTTCGACGGCCGCGCGCTCGAGGGCCGCGTGCTGGCCACCTGGAAGTCGGGGCGCCAGGTCTTCGCCGGATGAACGCCGCGCTCGTCCCGGTGCTGCTGATCGGCTACCTGCTGGGCTCGGTGCCGTTCGGGTTGCTGCTCACCCGTGCCGCCGGCGCCGGTGACCTCAGGCGCATCGGCTCAGGCAGCATCGGTGCCACCAACGTGCTGCGGACCGGCCGCAAGGGTCTCGCGGCCGCGACAGTGCTGCTCGATGTCGGCAAGGGCGCGGTCGCGGTGGCCGCCGGACGGCTGGTCGCGGCCGAACCCGGCGTGCTCCTTGGCGGGCTCGCCGCCGTGGTCGGTCACATGTTCCCCGTCTGGCTGAAATTCCGGGGCGGCAAAGGCGTCGCGACCGGCTTCGGGGTACTGCTCGCCGCGATGCCCGCGGTGGGCGGCATGGCCGGCCTGCTCTGGCTTGCCGTCGTCCTGGTCGTGCGCATCTCGTCGGCCGGCGCGCTGGTGGCGTCCGCGGCGGTACCGTTGCTGACGTGGCTGCTCGGGCAAGGGCCGCAAGCGGTCGCGACCGTCGTGGTCATCGCCGCCCTCGTCTTCATCCGCCACCGCACCAACATCGCGCGCCTGCTCGCGGGCACGGAGCCGCGCATCGGCCGCCCTTCATGAGCCGAGGCGCATGAATCTCTGGCGCCGGCCCACGGCGTCGGCCGACCTCGTCGACGCGCTCCGCCTCGCGCGCACCGAAGGCGTTGGCCCCATCGCCTGGCGACGCCTCCTCGCGCGTTTCGCCTCCCCCGCCGCCGCGCTGGCCGAACTTCCGCGCCTCGCGCGCGCCGGCGGCCGCGACACCCCGCCGCGCATCCCCTCGCCTGCCGAGGCCGAGCGCGAGATCGCCGCCCTGGACAAGCTCGGCGGCCGCTTCCTCGTCCTCGGCGAGCCATCCTATCCCGCGCTCCTCGCCACCGTCGACGACGCGCCCCCGGTTGTCGCCTGCCTCGGCGATCCCTCGTTCCTGGCGCGGAAATCCGTGGCCATCGTTGGCAGCCGCAACGCCTCGACCAACGGCCAGCGCCTTGCCGAGCAGCTCGGCGCCGAACTCGCCAAGGCCGGCATCGCCGTCGTCTCCGGCCTCGCGCGCGGCATCGACACCGCGGCGCATGAAGGTGCCCTCCTCCACGGCGCCACCATCGCCTGCGTCGCCGGCGGCCTCGACATCCCCTACCCGCCGGAAAACGCCGCGCTGCAGGCCCGCATCGCCCAGCACGGCGCGGTCCTCGCCGAATCCCCGCTCGGCACCGCGCCCCTCGGCCGCTCCTTCCCCCGTCGCAACCGCATCATCGCCGCAATCTCGCTCGGCACCGTGGTCGTGGAGGCCGCCCCCCGCTCCGGCAGCCTGCTCACCGCGCGGCTCGCCGCCGAGGCCGGGCGCGAGGTCTTCGCCGTCCCCGGCTCGCCGCTCGACCCGCGCGCGCGCGGCACCAACAACCTGATCCGCGAGGGCGCGCACCTGGTCGAGGCCGCGGAGGACATCCTGCGCGAACTGCCACCAGACTCGCCGCCGCAACCCCAGCGTGAACTCGCCGAACCACCTCCTTCCTGGGAAGACCCAACACTTCACGCGAAGATCACATCGCAACTTCTTGATCTGGTCTCCCATTCGCCAACGCCTGTTGACGACCTCATCCGCCGGTGTCAGGTCTCCGCCGCTGTCGTCATGGCCATCCTGATGGAACTGGAGGCCGCCGGCCGCATCGAATCGCTGCCGGGAAACCGTGTGGCCCTCATCGCAAAAGACTTCTGAAGGACCCTCCGCGGTCGCCATGACCCCTCGCTCATGACAGACGTCGTCGTCGTCGAATCTCCCGCCAAGGCCAAGACGATCAACAAATATCTCGGCAGCGACTTCACGGTGCTGGCGAGCTTCGGGCATGTCCGCGACCTGCCGGCCAAGGACGGCTCCGTCCGCCCCGACGAAGGCTTCGCGATGGACTGGGAGGCCGACGACCGCGGCGAACGCCAGGTCGCCGCCATCGCCAAGGCCATGAAGGGCGCCTCCACCCTCTACCTCGCCACCGACCCGGATCGCGAGGGCGAGGCGATCTCCTGGCACGTGCGCGCGATGCTGGAGAACCGCCACGCCCTCGCGGGCAAGCGGGTCCGCCGCGTCACCTTCAACGAGATCACCCGCAGCGCCGTCACCTCGGCCATGGCGCACCCGCGCGACCTCGACCAGCCGCTGATCGAGGCCTACCTCGCCCGCCGCGCGCTCGACTACCTGGTCGGCTTCACCCTCTCGCCGGTGCTCTGGCGCAAGCTGCCCGGCAGCCGCAGCGCCGGGCGCGTCCAGTCCGTCGCGCTGCGCCTCATCTGCGAGCGCGAGGCCGAGATCGAGGCCTTCGTCGCACGCGAGTACTGGACCGTCGGGGCCGCCTTCACCACGCCCGCCGGCGCCCCCTTCACCGCCCGCCTCACCCATCTCGACGGCAAAAAGCTCGACCAGTTCGACCTCAAGGACGCCGCGACCGCCGAGGCCGCGCGCCAGGCCGTCCTCGAAGGCCGGTTCGGCGTCGCCGAGGTCGAGCGCAAGCGCACCCGCCGTCACCCGCCGCCGCCCTTCACCACCTCGACGCTGCAGCAGGAGGCCTCGCGCAAGCTCGGCCTCGGCGCCCAGGCGACGATGCGCCTCGCCCAGCAACTCTACGAGGGCGTCGATATCGGCGGTGAGGCGGTCGGCCTCATCACCTACATGCGTACCGACGGCGTGCAGATGGCGCGCGAGGCCATCGGCGCCATCCGCGAGCATATCGGCAGCCGCTTCGGTGTCGCGTACGTTCCCGGCGCCGCGCGCGAATACAGCACCAAGGCCAAGAACGCGCAGGAAGCGCACGAGGCGATCCGCCCCACGGACGTCGACCGCACGCCGGATTCCGTCGCCCGCCACCTCAAGCCCGAGCAGCTGCGCCTCTACGAGCTGATCTGGAAACGCGCCGTCGCCTCGCAGATGCAGTCAGCGGAGATCGACCAGGTCGCCGTCGACGCCGCCGCCCAGACCGCCCGCAAGCCGGTGCTGCGCGCCACCGGCTCCACCATCGCCTTCGACGGGTTTCTGCGCCTCTACCGCGAAGACACCGACGACGAGGCCGCCAACGGCGACGGCGAAGCGGACAAGATGCTGCCGCCGATGGACCCCGGCAATCCGCTCAGCCTCGGCGAGGTCACAGCGGAGCAGCACTTCACCCAGCCCCCGCCCCGCTATTCGGAGGCGAGCCTGGTCAAGCGCCTCGAGGAGCTCGGCATCGGCCGCCCCTCCACCTACGCCTCGATCCTGTCGGTGTTGCAGGACCGTAACTATGTCCGCCTGGACCGCCGCCGCTTCGTCCCGGAGGATCGCGGCCGCCTCGTCACCGCTTTCCTCACCAGCTTCTTCCGCCGCTACGTCGACACCGGCTTCACCGCCTCGCTGGAGGAACAGCTCGACGACATCTCCGGCGGGCGGGCGGACTGGCGCGAGGTGATGGCCGCGTTCTGGGCCGATTTCTCGAAAGCCGTCGAGGAGACCAGGGACCTCACGATCTCGGACGTCATCAACGCACTCGACGCCGATCTCGGTCCACACTTCTTCCCTGCCCGCGCCGACGGCTCGGACCCGCGGCTGTGCCCCTCCTGCGGCAAGGGCCGGCTGGGACTGAAACTCGGCCGCCTCGGCGCCTTCATCGGCTGTTCCAACTACCCGTCCTGCCAATACACCCGCCCGCTCGCGGTGCGGAACGGCGAGGGCAACGGCGCCACGCTCAAGGAAGGCTCGCGCGAGCTCGGCGAGGACCCCGCCAGCGGCGAACAGATCACCGTCCGCCGCGGCCCCTACGGCATCTATGTGCAAGCGGGAGAACCCATCGAGGGCGCGAAAGCCAAGCCCCGCCGCGCCAGCCTGCCACGCGGCATGGACGGCGACACGGTCACGCTCGATCAGGCGCTGGCACTCCTTTCGCTGCCGCGCGAGATCGGCCCGCATCCCGAAACGAAACAGGCGATCACTGCCGGCATCGGTCGCTTCGGCCCCTATGTCCGCATGGGCAGCGTCTACGCCTCGCTCGACCGCGACGACGACGTTCTGGCCATCGGCCTCAACCGTGCCGTCGATCTCCTGGCCAAGAAGCTCGCTTCCGTCCGCAGCCTCGGCGCCCACCCCAGGGACGGTGCGGAGGTTACGCTGCGCAAGGGCCGCTTCGGCCCCTACGCGCGCCACAACGACATCATCGCCAACCTGCCGCGCGGCGTCGCCATGGAGGACATGACGCTCGCCGAGGCAATCGCGCTGCTCGCCGAGAAAGGCAAGCCGCTCAAGGTCAGGCCCGGCCGCGGCGGCGCGAAGAAGACCGCGCGGAATGGCGCGGCCAGGAAGACCGCCAAGCCCGAGGCACCGGCGCCGGCCAAGGCCAAGCCCGCCGCGAAGCCCGGCACGAAGCCCGGCACGAAGACCGCGAAACCTACAGCCAGGCGGCCAGCGCGCCGCGCCTCCGCTGCCCCGCAATCGCGACAGGCGCCCTGATCCAGGGCGCCGGGGCGGTTTGCACCGCCGCGAGCGGCACGAGCCGGAGGAGCGTGCCGGTTTCCTGATCGGCGTGCGCCGCGGTCGCGCGCTGGAACCCGTCGACCGCCGCATCGCCGGCAGCTTCGAAATCGCCGCCGGCGACGCCGCGGAAGGCTCGCTCGTCCGCGTCGAGATCCTGCGCCAGCACCGCTGGGGCCCATCCCAGGTCCGCATCCTCGAGGACCTCGGCCCGTCGGAAGGCCCGCGCGCCGCCAGCCGCATGGCCCTCGCGCTGCATGCCATCCCAACGGAAATCCCCAGGGCCGCCGAGGCTGACGCCGCCCGCGCCCGCGCGGTCCGCTCCAACGGCCGGGAGGACCTGCGCGACCTGCCGCTGGTCACCATCGACGGCGAGGACGCGCGCGACTTCGACGACGCCGTCTTCGCCGAACCCACGCCGGCCGGCCATCGCCTGGTCGTGGCCATCGCCGATGTCGGCCACTACGTCCGCGCCGGCTCCGCGCTCGACGTCATGGCCCGCGAGCGCGGCAACTCCGTCTATTTCCCGGACCTCGTGGTCCCGATGCTGCCGGAGGCGCTATCCAACCACTGGTGCAGCCTGCGTCCCGACGAGCCGCGCGGCTGCCTCTTCGTCGAGATGACGATCGACGCGCAGGGCAACAAGACCGGCCATCGTTTCGGCCGCGGCATCATGAAGAGCCACGCCCGCCTCACCTACGAGGCGGCGCAGCGCCTGGCCATCGCCGGCACCGATGCCCGTGTCGGCGCCCTTTTCGCCGCCTGGGGCGCGCTGAAACGCGCCCGCGAGCGCCGCGGGGCGCTCGACCTCGACCTGCCGGAACGCGAGGCGCTGATGGCCGAGGAGGGCGGCGTGCTCGAGGTGCGCCACCGCGAGCGCCTCGACTCCCATCGCGTCATCGAGGCCTTCATGGTGCTCGCCAACGTCGCCGCCGCCGAGGAACTCACCCAGCGCCGCGCCCCCTGCGTCTTTCGCGTCCACGCGCCGCCGTCGCCGGAAAAGCTCGACGCGCTGCGCGCCACGCTCAAGACCTTCGACGTCCGCCTTCCCGCCGGCGGCCACCTGCATCCGCGCGACCTCGACCACGCGCTGCGCGCCACCGGCTCGCTGCCCGAGGCGCCGATGATCCACGAGACGGTGCTGCGCAGCCTCTCGCGCGCCGAATACGCCATCGCCAACATCGGCCATTTCGGCCTGGCGCTCGCCGCGTACGCCCACTTCACGTCACCCATCCGCCGCTACGCCGACCTGCTCGTCCACCGCGCGCTCATCGCCGCCATCGGCCTCGGCCACGACGGCACCCTCGATGCCGCGGACTGGGACTCTGTCGCGCAGCACATCACCTTCACCGAACGCCGCGCGGCGCTGGCCGAGCGCGACGCGATGGACCGCCTGCTTGCGGCCTATCTGTCACAGCATGTGGGCTCTGTGTTTCCCGCAAGGATTTCCGGCGTGACGCGGGCCGGGATTTTCGTCACATTGGAGACGAACGGCGCCAGCGGGCTGATCCCCTTGTCCACCCTTCCGCATGATCACTACCGGCTCGACGAGGCGACGCGGAGTCTGGTGGGCAGACACACCAAGCGCCACTTCCGCCTCGCCGACCGGCTCGAGGCGCTGCTCGTCCAGGCCATCCCGCTCACCGGCACCCTCACCTTTGCTCTCGCCGAGACGGGCGAGGGGAAGCACGCCGCCCCGCCCCACACGCCCGCGCCCCACACGCCCCCGCCCCACACTGCCGCGAAGCCGGGCGTGCCGCGCCGCGGGCATCCCGGCAAACGCGGAGGCTCACGACGCAGCCGGACGTGAAACGCGCCCGCCTGATAGCCCAGCGCATCGTGGTGCTCGGGCTGCTTGCCATCGGCGCGCCGCTCGCCGGCCATGCCGACCCCTATGCCGCCGGGCAACCGCTCGACGACGGCAGGATCGCGGCGGTCACGGCGGCGGCGCTGGATTTCATCCCGCCGCGCAATCTGTTCGAGACCTCGGCGTCGCAGCTGGCGCTATGGGGCCTGCGCGGCCTCACGGCGCTCGACCCGCGTCTCGTGACCAACCTCGTCGGCAAGCCCGGCTATGGCAGCGTGACGATGGATTTCGCGCGCCGCGAGTTGCTCGCCTTCGCCGCGCCGAAGCAGGATGACGCGGCCGGCTGGGGCCGCGTCATCGCCGCGATGACGCGCGGCGCCTGGAAGGTCTCGGCGCGCGTGCGCCACGCCGCGACCGCGGGCATCCTCGCCAGCATCTTCGACGAGATGTTCGCGCGTTTCGATCCCTACACGCGCTACGTGCCGCCCGAGGCAGCGCGGCGCGACCGCATCGAGCGCGCCGGCCGCGCCGGCCCCGGCCTCGATGTCGTCGCGCGCAAGGGCGCCTTCGTCGTGGTACGGCTCGATCCCCGCGGTCCCGCCGCCCTGGCGGGCGTGCGCCTCGGCGACACGCTGCTCGCGATCGACGACCGCTCCCTCGGGGGCGTCGATGTCGCCGCCGTGCACGCGCTGCTCGCCGGCCCGCGCGAGAGCACCGTGGTGCTTACCGTGCGCAGCCCCGACCAGCCTTCGCGCACCCTCATCGTCGCGCGCTCCTCGGCGCCGCCCACCACCGTCTTCACCCGTCGCCTCGGCGAGTTCCTCGTCGTGCGCATCCAGGGCTTTTCCAACGACACCGCCTCGCGCCTCTCGCAGGACCTGATCCGCGCCATGGGCGGCCCGCGGCCGCCGCACGGCATCGTGCTCGACCTGCGCGGCAACCGCGGCGGCGTGCTGTCCAGCGCCGTCGATGCCGCGGCGGCGCTGATGGGGCGCGGCGTCGTCGCGCGCACGGACGGCAGGGACCCGTCGGCGCGGCGCATCCTGCGCGCCGACGGCCACGACCTCGCCCGCGGCCTGCCGGTCGCGGTGCTGGTCGACGGCAACACCGCCTCCGCCGCGGATGTCTTCGCCGCCGCCCTCGCGGACAACGACCGCGCGGTGGTCATCGGCACGGACACGCTGGGCAAGGGCCTGGTGCAGACGGTCGAGCGCATGCCCGACGGCGGCGAGCTGTTCCTCACCTGGAGCCGCATCCTCGCGCCCAGGGGCTGGCCGCTGCAGGATCTCGGCGTGGTGCCACAGATCTGCACCAGCCTCGGCTCGGGCGCGGTCACCGACCAGCTGCGGGCGCTGCGCCACGGCACGGACCCGATGCTGGCGGCCGCCATCGCCGCGCGCGCCGCCCGCCCGCCGCTGCCGCCGCTCCGGGCGCTCGCGCT
>DAHUXX010000289.1 GCA_027306955.1 Acetobacteraceae bacterium
CACGAGGGCGAGGCGATCAGCCGCAACACGGCGAATCTCGGGCGCGCGCTCGCCGCGATGTCGGCGGAGCGGCCGGGGGCGCCCCCCGGTTCAGCGATTGCCGCGCGCACGGCGGCGGCGCTCGCGGGGGCGACCGATCCCGTGCATGGCGGGCTGCGCGGCGCGCCGAAATTCCCCAGCGCGCCGATCTTCGCGCTGCTCTGGCAGGCGGGCGGCCGGCAGGGGCGCGCGGCGACCGTTTCGCTCCTGCAGCACATGAGCGCCGGGGGCATCTACGACCATCTCGGCGGCGGTTACGCGCGCTACTCAACGGATGCCGAGTGGCTGGTGCCGCATTTCGAGAAGATGCTCTACGATAACGCGCAGATCCTCGAGCTGCTGGCCTTCGCCCACGCCGCGTCGCCGGACGCGGTCCTCGCGGAGCGCGCGGCGGAGACGGTGGGCTGGCTCACGCGCGACATGCCGGCGGGCGGCGCCTTCGCCGCCTCCGAGGACGCGGACTCCGAAGGCGTCGAAGGCAAATTCTACGTCTGGTCCGCAGCCGAGGTGCACGCGGTGTTGGGCGCGGAGGGGGCGGCTTTCGCTGCCGCGTACGACGTGACCGAGCCCGGCAACTGGGACGGCCACACCATCCTGCGGCGCGTCACCCCGCGCGGCGACGCGGCCGAGGAGGCGATGCTCGCCGCCTGTCGCGCGAAGCTCCTCGCGGCGCGCGCGGCACGGGTACGGCCGGGGCGGGACGGCAAGGTGCTCGCCGACTGGAACGCGCTGCTCGTCGCGGCTCTCGTCCGCGCCGGGCTCGCGTTCGTCGAGCCGGGCTGGATCGCGCTGGCGGAGGCAACGTTCCACGCTGTCGACGAGGCGATGGCGGAGCCGGGTGGGCGCGTCGCACATGCCTGGATGCCGGGCGAGGGCGCCGGGCGCATCGCGGCTGCGGGCCTGCTCGACGACCAGGCGGCGATGGCGCGCGCGGCGCTGCTGCTGTTCCAGGCGACGGGCGAGGAGGCGTATCTCGCGCGCGCCCGCGCGCTCGTGGCGGCGGCGGACGCCTGGTTCCGGGAGGGCAACAGTTACGCGATGACGGCGCGCGACGCCGGCGACGTGCCGCTCCTGCGCCCGCGCGCGGCGGCGGACAACGCCACCCCCTCGGGCAACGGCATGATGGGGCAGGTGCTGGCGACGCTCCACCTGCTCACCGGCGAGCCGGAGTTCGCACGGCGGGCTGAATCGCTGCTCGCCGCGTTCGGCGCCATGGGCGAAAACCTGGCGGCCGCGCCGACGCTGCTCGCCGCGGGCGACCTGCTGGAACATGGGCGCGTGGTGGTGATCGCGGGCGAGGCGCCGGCGCTGCTGGCTGCGGCCCTCTCGGCGCAGGCGCCGGACCTCGTGGTGCTGCGCGCGACCACGGGGGAGGTGCCGGCGCTGCATCCCGCGCACGGCAAGCTTGCCCATGGTGAGCAGGGGGCCGCTCCGGCGGCCTATCTGTGCAGGGGCGGCGTCTGTGGCCTGCCGATCCGCGACGCGGCGGAACTCGCCGCCGCGCTGCGGCGCTGATCGGCTAGAAGGGAGGCGGCGGCGCGGTGGTCCAGCCGGGCCGGTTGTAGGGGTCGATGTCGTGCCACAGTGTCATGTGGTCCGCGACCGCCTTCACGCCGGGGACCGACTCGGCGGCGATGACGCAGGCGCGCCGCTCCGCGTCGTCCATCACCGTGCCCCAGAGATGCACGGTGCCGCTCTCAACCATCACCGTGCCGCGCGAGGCCATGCGACCCCAGGGCTGCGAGCGGAGTGCCGCGAGCACCGCGTCGCGCAGCGCCGCGTCGTCGGTCGCCACCGCGGCCGGTTTCGCGAGCGCGCCGGCGAGCGCCCGCAGCAGATCGGCGCGCGCGACGATGCCGACGAGCTTGCCGTCCTCCACCACCGGCAGGCGCTTGATGCGGTGGCGGTCAAGCAGGTCCGCGACGGCGGCGAGCGGCGTCTTCGGCGTGACGGTGACGACCTTGCGCGTCATCACGTCGGTGGCGGTGCGGCCATGGGCGTGGACGAACTCCGCCGCGGCCTCCTGCTCGGAGGCAAAGAAGGCGGCCCAGCGGCTTTGCGCCGGCGCCGTGCCGATCTCGCCGCGCCGCATCAGATCGCGCTCGCTCACGACGCCGACGAGCCTGCCGCCCTCCACCACCGGAATGCCGCTCAGATGATGGTCGAGCATCAGCTTGGCGATCTCGGCGATAGAGGCTTTCGGCCCCACGGTGACCACATCGCGTGTCATCACGTCGGCGACATTCATCTCACCTCTCCCATAAGAGCTTCGTTCCCCGGTTGGCGGGCGCACGCTAGCGGCAATGCGGCGTACCCGCGTTGACTGAAGTCAAGATCATGGCATCCCGCGCGGGGGCTGCCAAACCACCCCGGGAACGGCCTAGATTGGCGGCATAGCTTCCGAGGCACGCATGGCGAACCCGGCCCCCGCATCCCCCGCCCCAGCGGCGATCCATCCAACCTCTATCGCGACGGTCTCGCTCGCCGGTACGCTGCCGGAGAAGCTTGAGGCCGCGGCGGCGGCCGGGTTCGACGGGATCGAGCTGTTCGAGAACGATCTGCTGACCTGGGATGGGACGCCGGCGGAGCTGCGCGACATCGCCGCGGGGCTCGGCTTGGAAATCATGCTCTACCAGCCGTTCCGCGATTTCGAGGCGCTGCCGGAACCGCTGCGCGACCGCGCCTTCGACCGCGCGCAGCGCAAATTCGACGTGATGGCGGCGCTGGGTGCGAGCCGGCTCCTGGTGTGCAGCTCCATCCATCCGCAGGCGATCGGCGACACGGCGCGGGCGGCGGCAGATCTGCGGGCGCTGGCGGAGCTCGCCGCGCCGCGCGGCATCGCGCTCGGCTACGAGGCGCTGGCCTGGGGGCGGCACGTCAGCCGGTGGCGCCAGGCCTGGGAGATCGTGCGCCAGGCGGACCATCCCGCGCTGGGGCTCGTTTTGGATTCGTTTCATACGCTGGCACTCGGCGACACGCTCGACGGGCTCGAGGGGGTGCCGGGCGAGAAGATCGCTTTCCTTCAGCTCGCCGACGCGCCGCAGCTCGCGATGGACGCGCTTGCCTGGTCGCGACATTTCCGTCTGTTTCCCGGGCAGGGCGACTGGGACATCGCCGGCTTCGTGCGGCGCGTGCTGGCGGCGGGGTATCGCGGGCCGCTTTCGCTCGAGGTGTTCAACGACCATTTCCGCGCGGCGCCCGCGCGCGGCATCGCGATCGACGGGCTGCGCAGCCTGCGCCTGCTCGCGGCGGAAGCAGGGCTCACGACCCTGCCCGCGCCGCCCGCCATCGGCGGCGTCGCGTTCATCGAGTTCGCGGTGGACACGGCGAGTGGGGCGGCGCTCGGCGCCATGCTGGGCGGGCTCGGGTTCCGGCGCGCGGGGCTGCACCGCTCGAAACAGGTGGAACTATGGCGCCGCGGCGAAGCCAACATCGTGCTCAACGCCGAGCCCGACAGCATGGCGGCGGAGCATTTCCACCTGCGCGGGCCCTCGGTCTGCGCGATCGGGCTCACCGTCGATGACGCGGCGCGGGCGCTGGCACGCGCGGAGGCGCTGCTGGCGCCGCGCTGGCGCGAGCGGCTGGGGCCCGGCGAGCGGTCGATCCCGGCCGTGCGCGCGCCGGACGGCACGCTGGTCTATCTCGTGCAGCCCGATCCCTCTGGGCGAAGCAACTGGGAGGACGATTTCCACCTCGCGCCGCAGCCGGGGGAGGAAGGCGTGCGTTTCGACCATGTCGCGATGGCGCTTCCGGACGGGCGGATGGAGACGTTCATCCTGTTCTGGCGCGCACTGTTCGGATTGCGGGCTGAGCCGCTGGTCGAGCTTGCCGACCCCTACGGACTCGTGCGCAGCCGCGCGATGCGCACGGCGGATGGCGCGCTGCGCCTGCCGCTCAACGTCTCCGAGAGCCGCGAGACCGCGACCGGGCGTTTCGTCACCGCGGCGGCGGGGGCGGGCGTGCAGCACATCGCGCTCGCGGTGCCGGACCTGCTGGCGGAGCGCCAGCGCGCCGGCGGATTCCTGGTCATCCCTGGCAACTACTACGACGATCTCGAGGCGCGCTTCGGGCTTGACGCGGAGGTGGTCGCGGCGCTGCGGGCAGCGCGGCTGCTCTACGATCAGGACGAACACGGAACGTTCCGCCACGCTTATACCGCGCGTTTCGAGGATCGCGTGTTTTTCGAGCTGTGCGAGCGGCTCGGCTACGAGGGCTATGGCGCGGCCAACGCCGCGGTACGGCTCGCCGCCCAGGCGGCGCACGCGGCGCTGCCTGGGGAGCTGTAGCACGCCGATTTCATCCCACCGGCGGGAAACTCCGCGCCAGCCCCTCGGTGAGCGGGACCGGATCGAAGCCTAGTCGTTGCCTCGCCGGCTCGATATCGAAGGCGCGGTCCTCGCACAGGCGGCGCAGCTCGTCGCGCCCCACACAGGGCAGGCCGGGCACATGGCGGGCAACGCCGGCGAGCGCACGCAGCGCCATCAGGGGAAGCGGCAGGACGAGCGGTCGCGGCAGGCCCGAAGCTGCCGCCACGGCGAGAAGAAATGCGGCGTAGGTGACGGGCGCGGGGCCGGCGACGACCAGCGTCTCCGCGCGTGCCCAAGGGTGGGCGATCGCAACGCGGAGTGCTCGCACGACATCGTTGATGAAGATTGGCTGGATCATGGCGCGCCCGCCTTCGGGCAGTGGCGCGAGCGGACGGCCGAAGACCGAGAGCCGTCGCAGCATGCTGGCCAGCCGGTGAATGTTTTCCTCGGCGGCGCCGGGTGGGCCATAGATCATGGTCGGGTGCAGCATCACGCCCTTTCGGCCACTTTCCAGGAAGGCTGCTTCGCCTTTCATCACCTGGCGCGCGGCCTGGTCCGGCCAGCGTGTGAAGCGGCGGGTGCTGCCCATGAGCACCAGCCGCGCCTCATGCGGCGCGGCGGCCAGAACCGCCGCCGTGAAGGTCGCGTGCGCGGCGGAGACCACGATTTCGGCATCGGCCAGCGCCGCGGCGAGTGCCTCGCGATCAGTGAGATCGGCGCGGCGCGCAGCGATACCGCCCATC
>DAHUXX010000292.1 GCA_027306955.1 Acetobacteraceae bacterium
GCAATGGCAGGCGCAGCACCTGGTGTTCGAGCGCATGGTGCGCGCCATGGTGGCCTGCCCGATCCCGATCATCGCCGCGGTGAACGGTGCCGCCTATGGCGGCGGCTGCGAAATGACGCTGGTCTGCGACTTCGCTTACGCTGCGACGCATGCCCGCTTCGCGCTGACGGAGGTGACGCTTGGCATCATGCCGGGCGCCGGCGGCACGCAGATGCTGCCGCGCGCGATGGGAACCAGGCGGGCGAAGGAGCTGCTGCTGACGGGCCGGCCCTTCACCGCGACCGAGGCGATGGATTGGGGCATGATCAACCGCGTCTGCGAACCGGCGGGGCTGATGCCGGCGGTGCTGGAGACGGCACATCGCATCGCCGCCAACGCGCCGCTCTCGACGCGCCAGATCAAGCAGAGCGTGAACGTGGGCATCGGCCTCGATCTCGCGAGCGCGCTGGCGTTCGAGATCGAGGCCTATAACCGCATGGTCCCCACCGAGGACCGGCGCGAAGGCATTGCCGCGTTCAACGAGAAGCGGCCGCCGGTCTTCAAGGGGCGTTGATCACGCCTTCCGGCGCGGCTTCAGCGGCGGCTTCACCTCCGGTGGCATCGGGCAGGCATAGTCCATGCCGCCGGTGCGCTCGCGATGCTCGGCCTTGGCGCGGGCGGTCAGTGTGTCGTCGCTGAACGCGGCGACGGCGGTGGAGGCCATCACCTTCGCCACGTGCGCCATGCCCTTGTGCGCCGCCGGCGACTTGCCCTGCGCCGTGAGCTGCCAGGAATGGAACGGCGTGCCCACCGCGCAGGTGGCACCATCCGCCTGCACCGTCGGCACCTTCCACGAGATATCGCCGACATCGGTCGAGCCCAGCGACAGCTCGCCCACGGAGCCGAGCGGCACGATGAAGTCCGCCAGCACCGCGCCGGTGTCCTTCAGCCCAAGCTGCTTCCACGGCTCGGCGATGTCCGCGGGCGAAAGCGTGGCGCGGATCTTCGCGGCATAGGCGCGGTCGGCGTCGTCGAAGTCAGGCGGGCCGAGCCGCTCCATCGCGTCGTGCATCGCGCGCTCGAGCGGCGTGTTGCCGAGCAGGTTGGAGACGGCGGAAACAACGTTCGCTGTCACCTTCGTTTCGGTCATCAGCGCGGCGCCCTCGGCGATCTTCCTCACGCGCTCGACCAGGCCCGCGAGCGTGCGCAAATCGTCCGCACGGATCAGGTGGCGGACGGTCGCCTTGGCCTGCACCACGTTGGGCGCGATGCCACCGGCATCCAGATACGCATAGTGCATGCGCGCGGAGGAGGGGATGTGCTCGCGCATGTAGTTCACGCCGACGCTCATCAGTTCCACCGCGTCCAGCGCCGAGCGGCCGAGATGCGGCGACGCGGCGGCGTGGCTCGCGCGGCCCTCGAAGGTGAAGTCGATGCGCGTGTTGGCGAGCGAGCGCGCGTGGTTGACGCCCGCGAGCGAGTTGGGGTGCCAGGTGATGGCGATATCCACGTCGTCGAAGGCACCGTCGCGCGCCATGAACGCCTTGGCCGCACCGCCTTCCTCGGCGGGGCAGCCGTAGTAGCGCACGCGGCCCTTGATGCCGTTCGCCTTGAGCCAGTCCTTCACGGCGGCGGCGGCCATCATCGCGCCGGCGCCGAGCAGGTTGTGGCCGCAGCCATGGCCCATGCCATCGCCCGGCAGCGGCTTCGGCTCGGCGAGGCCGGCCTCCTGCGAGAGCCCGGGCAGCGCGTCGTACTCACCGAGGATGGCGATGACCGGCCCGCCCTCACCCGCCTCGCCCATCACCGCGGTCGGGATGCCGGCGAGCTCGCGCGTGATCCGGAAGCCCTCGGCCTCCAGCATCGCCGCGTGCTCCTCCACGCCCGCGTATTCGTCATAGGCGATCTCGGGCCTGTCCCAGATGCGGTCGCTCATCGCGTTGTAGCGCTCGCGGCGCTCGTCCACATAGGTCCACACGGGGTCACTGTTACGCATCGATAATTTCCTGTTGTCGTAACGAAACTCATGGGGCGCCGCCTCGCCGCGGCGCCCCGTCGTCAGGTGCCGGCGCTCACGCGGCCCGGCGCGGCTTGAGTGGCGGCTTCACGTCCGCGGGCATCGGCGAGCGGTAGGGAATGCCGCCGGTGCGCTCCTTGAACTCCGCCTTGGCGCGCGGGATCAGCGTCTCGTCGGTCAGTGCCGCGACGGCGGTGGAGGCCATCACCTTCGCGACATGCATCATGCCCTTGTGCGCCGCGGGCGACTTGCCCTGCGCGGTGAGCTGCCAGGAATGGCCTGGCGTGCCCACCGCGTAGGTGGCACCCCGTGCCTGCACCGTCGGCACTTTCCAGGAGACGTCGCCGACATCGGTCGAGCCCTTGGAGTCGTCGCCCACCGCATCGAGCGGCACGATGAAGTCGGCGAGCACCGCGCCGCTGTCCTTCATGCCGACGCGCTTCCAGGGGGCGGCGATGTCCTCGGGCTTCAGCGTCGCGCGGATCTTCTCGGCGTAGGCGCGGTCGGCGTCGTCGAAATCAGGCGGGCCGAGGCGCAGCATGGCGTCGTACATCGCCCGCTCCAGCGGCGTGTTGCCGAGCAGGTTGGAAACGGCGGAAACGACCTTGGTCGTGACCTTGGTCTCGGTCATCAGCGCCGCACCCTCGGCGATCTTCCTCACCCGCTCGACCAGCGAGGTCAGCGTCGGCAGGTCGTCGGCGCGGATCAGGTGGCGCACGGTCGCCTTGGCCTGCACCACGTTGGGCGCGATCCCGCCCGCATCGAGATACGCATAATGCAGCCGCGCGGTGGAGGGGACGTGCTCGCGCAGGTAGTTCACGCCCACGCTCATCAGTTCCACGGCATCGAGCGCCGAACGGCCGAGATGCGGCGAGGCGGCGGCGTGGCTCGCGCGGCCCTCAAACGTGAAGTCGATGCGCGTGTTGGCGAGCGACTTCGCGTCGTTGACGCTGACGAAGGCGGAGGGATGCCAGGAGATCGCGATGTCAACGTCGTCGAACGCGCCGTCGCGGGCCATGAAGCCCTTCGCCGCGCCACCTTCCTCGGCGGGGCAGCCATAATAGCGTACGCGGCCCTTCACGCCATTCGCCTTGAGCCAGTCCTTCACCGCCGCCGCCGCAAGCAGCGAGCCGGCGCCGAGCAGGTTGTGGCCGCAGCCATGGCCCATGCCGTCGCCCGGCAGCGGCCGATGCTCGGCAATGCCGGCCTCCTGCGAGAGGCCCGGCAGCGCGTCGTACTCGCCCAGGATGGCGATCACCGGCCCGCCCTCGCCCGCCTCGCCCATCACCGCGGTCGGGATGCCCACCACCTCGCGCGTCACGCGGAAACCCTCGGCCTCCAGCATCGCCGTGTGTTCCGCGACGCCCGCGTATTCGTCGTAGGCGATTTCCGGCTTGTCCCAGATGCGGTCGCTCATGTCGTTGTAGCGGTCGCGTCGCTCGTCCACGTAGGTCCAGACCGGATCGCTGTTGCGCATCGAATTCCCCCTCCTGCCGTCACGCAATGATCGGGAGCAACCTAGTCCATTTTACGCGCGGGGATAGGGGCGACGCCGCCCGCCATCACGGGGCCGCCATGCGCATCACGCCCGTCGCGGGCGGCGCCTCAGCCCGCCTTCGCCTCGCGCCGGCGACGATGGAGGATGAACTCGGTGTAGCCGTTGGGCTGCGTCGTGCCCTCGAACACCAGGTCGCAGGCGGCCCTGAACGCGACACCGTCGAAGCCCGGCGCCATCGGCCGGTAGGCGGGATCGCCCGCGTTCTGCCGGTCCACGACTGCGGCCATGCGCCGCAGCGTCGCCATCACCTGTTCGCGCGTGGCGATGCCATGGCGCAGCCAGTTGGCGATGTGCTGGCTCGAGATGCGCAGCGTCGCGCGGTCCTCCATCAACCCGACATCGTCGATGTCCGGCACCTTGGAGCAGCCGATGCCCTGGTCGATCCAGCGCACCACGTAGCCGAGGATGCCCTGCGCGTTGTTGTCGAGCTCGCGCTGCACGTCCTCGGGCGACCAGTTGGCGCGATCGACCACCGGCAGCGTCAGCAGGTCCCCGAGCCTGGCCTTGTCGCGCCCCGCGATCGCCTGCTGGCGCGCAGCCACATCGACGTCGTGATAGTGCAGCGCATGCAGCGTCGCCGCGGTCGGCGAGGGGACCCAGGCGGTGGTGGCGCCCGCCTCGGGATGCGCGCGCTTCTGCGCCAGCATGTCCGCCATCCGGTCCGGCATGGCCCACATGCCCTTGCCGATCTGCGCGTGGCCGGCAAGCCCGCAGGCGAGGCCGACATCGACGTTGTTGTTCTCGTAGGCGCCGATCCAGACCGACTTGCGCATGTCGCCCTTGCGCACCATCGGGCCCGCTTCCATCGCGGTGTGGATCTCGTCGCCGGTGCGGTCGAGGAAGCCGGTGTTGATGAACACCACGCGTTCGGCCGCCGCTGCAATGCAGGCGGCGAGATTCGCGGACGTACGCCGCTCCTCGTCCATGATGCCCATCTTCAACGTGAAGCGCGGCAGGCGCAGCATGTCCTCCACCGCGGCGAAGAGGTCGCTCGCGAACGCGACCTCGTCCGGCCCGTGCATCTTGGGCTTGACGATGTAGACGCTGCCGGCGCGGCTGTTGCGGAACCGGCCGCGCCCCTGCAGGTCCGCCATGGCGCAGAGCGAGGTGACGGCGGCGTCGAGGATCGTTTCGGGGATTTCATGACCCTCGGCGTTGCGCACCGCGTCCGTCATCATGTGGTGGCCGACATTGCGCACCAGCATCAGGCTGCGGCCCGGCAGCGTCAGCGTGCCGCCGCCCCCTGCTGACGCTTGGGGTGCCGTATAGACGCGGTCCGGGTTGAGATGGCGCTCCAGCGTCCTGCCGCCCTTCTCGAAGCTTGCGGAGAGCGTGCCGAGCATAAGGCCGAGCCAGGCGCGATAGACCTCGGCCTTGTCCGCGGCATCGACGGCCGCGACGCTGTCCTCGCAATCCATGATGGTGGTCAGCGCCGATTCCAGCACCACGTCGGCCACGCCCGCCTTGTCGGCGCGCCCGATCGGGTGGTTGCGATCCAGCACCAATTCCAGGTGCAGCCCGTGATGCGCCAGCAGCACCGCGGAGGGCGACGCCGCCTCGCCGCGCCACCCGGCGAGCGCCCCGGCATCCTTGAGCCCGATGCTCCCGGACGCGGTCCTCGCGACCAGGCGCCCGCCCTCGACGGCATAGCCCGTGACATCGGCGTGGCTGGCGCCGGCGAGCGGCACCACCTGATCTAGGATCGCCTTGGCGCGCGCGATCACCCGCTCGCCGCGCACCTGGTTGTAGCCGCCCGCGCGCGCCGCCCCGCCGTCCTCGGGAATGGCGTCGGTGCCATAAAGCGCGTCGTAGAGACTGCCCCAGCGTGCGTTGCCGGCGTTGAGCGCATAGCGCGCGTTGTTCACCGGCACCACGAGCTGCGGCCCGGCCACCAGCGCGATCTCGGCGTCGACATTGGCCGTCCGCACCGCGACATGGGCCGGCGCCGGCGCCAGATAGCCGATCTCCTGGAGGAAGGACCGGTACGCGCCCGCATCGAACGCCGAGAGGGGATGCGCGCGGTGCCAGGCATCGATTTTCGCCTGCAGCTCGTCGCGGCGCGCGAGCAGGGCGGCGTTGCGCGGCGCGAAGGTGGCAATCACGCGGGCGAGGGACGCCCAGAAGCCGGCGGCATCGAGCCCGGTTCCCGGCAGCGCTTCCTGCTCGACGAAACGGCAAAGCTCCGCCGCGACCTTCAGCCCCGCGCGATCCTCGTACGCCATGCCCGCCCCCGTCTGCTTGTCCTACCACGGGTTCAGCGCAAACAGGGGGGGTGTGTCGAGACCTATTGACGATCCGTGGGGAATACTCATCCAGCGATGAGCGTCCCCAATGGACGGGCTACGGCGTCAGCCCGCGCTCCCTGCACCATTCGACATAGAGCGCCTTGGTCGCCTCGTTGGGTGGGTAGGTGCCGGGCAGGGGCGCGCCGCCCGCGATGCGCTCGGCAAGGAACATCTCCATGTGCTCCTGCGCCGCGGCGTCCGCCGCGATCTGGTCGGCAAGGTGCGCCGGCAGCACCACCACGCCGTCCGTGTCGCCCACCAGGATGTCGCCGGGATAGACCGCGACGCCGCCGCAGGCGATCGGCTCGTCGATCGCGACGGCGTGGTGCATCACGAGGTTGAGCGGCGCCGAGGGGCCGGCGCAGAACACCGGCATCGGCAGTTCCGCGATCGCCGCGGCATCGCGCAGGCCGCCGTCCGAGACCATGCCGGCGGCGCCGCGCTTCCAAAGCCGCGTCATCAGGATCTGCCCGCCGGAAGCGACGCGCGTCTCGCCGCGGCAATCCATCACCAGCACGCAGCCCGCGGGCGCGGTTTCGATCGCCTTGCGTTGCGGGTGCTCGGGGTTGGCGAAGCCCTCCAGCACGTCGAGGTCCTCGCGCGCGGGGATGTAGCGCAGCGTCATCGCCGGGCCGACCATGTTCTCGCCGTAGCGACCGAGAGGGCGCACGCCCTGGATGAAGACGTTGCGGAAGCCGCGCTTGAACATCTGCGTCGTCAGCGTCGCGGTGCTGGCGCGCTTGAGGCGGGCGAGGGTCTCGGGGTTCATCGTGCTTCCTCCGTTCGTCAGTCGCGTCCTATGTTAGCGATACCGTCCCCGGCGACCGCGGGCAATCGCGCCCCTCTCATGTCGGCCCGGTCATGTGGACCCCCTGGGCAGAATACGGAACGGCACGCGCACGGCGGGGCCGGCCGCCGCGCCGGCCATCCGCGCCAGCAGCAGTTCCGCCGCCTGCCGCCCGATCGCCGTGCCATCGACGCTCACCGTGGTGATCGACGGTTCGGAGGCGCGTCCGGCGTCGAAATCGCCGAAGCCGCAGACCGCCAGCGCGTCGGGCACCTTGATCCCCAGCGCCCGCGCCTCGGTGACGGCGCCGAGCGCGATCAGGTCGGAGCTGCAGAACAGCGCCGTGCGCCCGTGCAACTGCGGCGCGATCTCGCGCAGCGCCTGGCGGCCCTCGCTGACGTTGGAGGGCGCGGGCAGCCGCCGCGTCTCGATGATCTCGCCCCCGCCCTCCGCCGCCGCGCGCAGGAAGCCGCCGGCGCGCGCCTCGGCCCTGGGGTCGGAGGCGGACAGCACCGCGAAGCGCGTGTGCCCGGCGGCGAGAAAGAATTTTGCCACCTCGCGTCCCACCTCCTCGTGGTCGAAGCCCACCAGGCTGTCGAAGGCGGGGCCGCTGTCCCAGATCTCCACCACCGGGATGCCCGCGGCGGCCAGCATGCGCCGCATCGCGCCGCCGCGCCGCGCCCCGGTCAGCAGCAGCGCGTCCGGCCTGCGCGCCAGCACCGCGGGCAGCATCGCCTCCTCGGCGTCGGCGCGGTAGCCGGTGAGCGACAGCATCACGTGATAGCCGGCCTGCGCCAGGCGGTCGGTGAAGCCCTGCAGCGGCGCGGAGAAGATCGGCGAGGCGATGGTCGGCACCATGGCGGCGACCATGCGCGAGCGGCGGCTGGAAAGCCCGCCGGCCAGCAGGTTCGGCACGTAGCCCAGCGCCTTGATCGC
>DAHUXX010000092.1 GCA_027306955.1 Acetobacteraceae bacterium
CCAGCGCCGCGGCGCCGAGGAGGCGCAGGAGCACGGCCCCCGATGTGGCGGCGAAGCCCAGCGCGGTGGCGCGGAACATGGCGCCGAGCAGGACGGTGGAGGGTGCGAGCACGTGCCAGGCGACGGTGGTCAGCACTGCGAGCTTGAGCAGCGAGCGGCCGGCCTCGCCGAGGGCCGCGATACCGCCGAGGCGCGCGAGGCCGCGGCGGGGCGAGAGGCGAGAGACATCCGGCAGCAGGGCGTTGAGGCGCGGCCGCAGCCCGGTTTGCAGGCCGACCGCGGCGACGGCGGCGAGGGCGACGGCGACGCCGAGGGGAAGTGTCACGACGGCCATGATCCAGAGCGTGCGGCGCAGTGCCTCGGCGGGCGTCAGCGTGTCGAGATGGGCGAGCAGCCAGGCGAGGTCGTGCGCGGTGCGCGCCATGGCGGCACCGCCGGCGAGGGCGGCAAGTGCGGCGGCCATGCCCAGCACCGCGAAGGGCTGGGCCTCGGGCGAGAGCGGGACGTCGCCGGATTCCGCGGCCTGGGCGAGGCGCCGCGCGGTCGGTTGTTCCGTGCGGTCGCCGGACTCCTCCCCGGCCATGGACTACTGGCCCGCGAGGAGCGCCGAGGCGTGCGCCATGGCGCGCGTCCAGAGGCCGAGCAGCATGGGGGTGAGGCCGGCGAGGAGCAGCAGGCCGACGAGGACCTGGCCTGGCAAGGCGGCGAAGTAGATCTGCAGCCGCGGCACCAGACGGGCGGCGAGGCCGAGCGCGGCGGACCAGACGAGGCCCGCGAAGAGGAAGGGCGCGGCGAGGCGGAGCGTGAGCGCGAAGGCGTCCGCGACCGCGGGCAGGACGGTGCCGAGCGAAGACGCCGGCAGGACGTGGCCCACCGGTACGAGAGCGTAACTGCCGCGCAGCGCCTCGAGCAGCGGCACCTGGAGGTTGGCGGCCAGCACCAGCGCCGGCACCGCGCGTTGCAGCCCGGCGGCGAGGGCCGAGGCCCCGGGGCCGAGCTCGCTGTCCGGCTGCAGCACGTTGGCGAGGCCGAGGGCACCGGCGGCGAGGCTGCCGGCGGCCGGGAGCGCGAGGGCCAGCGTGCGGGCGAGAAAGCCGAGCCAGAGGCCGGTCACGGTTTCCGCGGCGAGCAGGCGGGCGAGTTCCAGCGGGGCGGCGGGGAGTTCCGGCATCGCGCCCAGCACCGGGGCGAGCAGCACCGCGAGGGCGAGGGCGATCGCGAGGCGCACCATGGCCGGGAGTTGCTGCTCGCCGAAGCCGGGAAGCAGCATCACGGCACCCGCGACGCGGGCGAAGACCAGGAGCAGCGCGAACACGCCCTGCGGCAGATGCGCGAGGAAGGCGGCCAGAGCGGGGTCCGCCTGGGTCAACTGTTGCCGACCATCACCACGGCGTCGAAAATGTCGCGCGCGTAATGACTGAGGGAGGCGGCGGCGAAGGAACCCATGAGGGCGAGCACGCCGCCGATCGCCAGCACCTTGGGCAGGTAGGCGAGCGTGGGTTCCTGGACCTGGATCACCGCCTGGATCAGCGACATCAGGACGCCCACGGCGAGGGCGGCAAGCAGCGGCGGGCCGCCGAGTTCAGCGACCAGCAGCAGCGTCTGGCGCAGCGGCGCGGCGACCAGTTCGATGTCCATGCTACGCGCGCCGCCCGCTTCAGATGGTCATCTGCATGATCGTCTGCCAGGCCTGCACCAGGCGGTCGCGCAGGGCGGAGGCGGTCTGCAGCGTGGCGTCGGCCCGCTCGACGGAGGTGACGACGTCGGTGACCGAGACGTTCCTGCCCTCGAGCGCCGCGGTGGCCAGGCGCTCGGCGTTGGCGGACGTGGCGATGGCGCTGTCAACCGCCTGGGACAGCACGGTGCCGAAATCCGGCCCCGCGTTGGCGTTGCCGTTCATGGTGCGCGCGTAGGCACCCGCGGCCTCGCCCGGGGTGACGCGCAGCACCGGCATGGCCGCGACGCTTCCGTTCACCGGCGTTGCCATTGTGTGCCCCGCGCTACTGCTTCAGGAGGTCGATGGTGCGTGTGAGCATGCCGCGCGCCGCCTGCATCACCGCGAGATTGGCGGAATAGACCTGCTCGGCGTCGCGCATGTCCATTGTCTCGATGATGGGATCCACGTTGGGCAGCTTGACATAGCCCTGCCTGTCGGCGGCGGGGTTGCCGGGTTCGTAACGGAGATGGAACGGCGAGGTGTCCACCCCCTCCCCCACGATCTCGACCAGGGGCGTGTTGGTGCGGCGGTCGATGTGCTCGCCGAAGGTGACGGTGCGGCGGCGGTAGGGGTTGCCGCCCGGGGTGGTGGCGGTGGTGTCGGCGTTGGCGAGGTTCTGCGCGACGACGCGCAGCCGGCCGGACTGGGCCTGCATGCCGGCGGCCGAGATTTCCAGTGCCTTGGCGAGATCCATGGGCGGGTTCCTCCGTCGCGTCAGCCGATGGCGGTACGATAAAAGCCGAGATATTTGCTGTAGAGTTCGCTCGCTAGGCGCTGCGCGGAATCGGTGGTGGCGAGGCGGGCCAGCGTCTGCTCGACATTGACCGCATTGCCATCCGGCGTCGTTGCTCCCGGCACGCGGCGGGCGCGGGCGACGGCGTTGGCGGCCGCGAAGGAGCTGCCGGCGCTGGCCGGGGCGAGCGGCATGGTCTGCAGGATGCTGGCGAAACTCGGCAGGTCGCGCGCGACGTAGCCCGGCGTGTCGGCGTTGGCGATGTCCTGCGCCAGCACCGCGGTGCGGCGCTCGCTGTAGAGCATGCGCGCGTCCGCCAGCGTGAGCAGCCTGGTGTCGAACAGGTTCGGGGCGTTGGCCATGCGGGCATCCTGACGCGCGGGTGCTGCGGAGTCGTAAACGGGGCCCGGCAGAATTCGCCGGCCTGAACATTCTTTATCAACCTTCCGCCGCCAGGCTTGGCGCATGCACAACGCCGCGGATGGCCAACCCCAGAACGGGGTCGCTCCCGACCGGGGAAACCCCGATCAGGGTGGTGTCGGCCAGGGCGTCCGGGATCCGGGTCCGGACGACCGGGGCTGCGTCAGAGCGGGTGCCGGCGCGTTGGGCATCGGGGACGGGCATGGCCGCGGGGCGGCGGCTTCGTTGCGCGAAGCGATCGCCGCTGCCGCCGCCATGCTGCGGCTTGCCGAGGGGATCGCGACCGCGGGTAGGAAGGTGGATCTCGCGGGGCTCGACGACCGGCTCGGGCGGATCTGCGCGCAGGCGCTCGACCTGCCGCCGGCGGAGGGGGCGCGGCTGCGGGCGGAGTTGGTGGCGCTGCTCGGGGATCTCGATGCGCTGGCGGCGGCGCTGCGGCAGGCATGAGCGCGGCGCAGATCGCCTCGGCGCTGGCCTCGCTGGCGCTGGTGCTGGCGGCGGTGGTGGCCGCGAAGCCGCTGGCCGCGCGGCTGCTGGCGCGCGGCGGCATCTCACCAGCACGCGCGTCGCGGCTGGCGCTGGTGCAGGCGCTGCCGCTCGATGCGCGGCGGCGTTTGTTGCTGGTGCGCTGCGACGGGCGGGAGTTCCTGGTGCTCACGGGGGCGAGCGATACGTTTCTGGGCTGGATCGACCTGGCATGAGGCGCGCGTTCGGGCTCGCGCTGGCGTTCATGGTGGCTTTGCCGGCGGCGGCGGGGGCGCAGTCGATCTCGATCAACCTCGGCCATCCCGGCACGCCGGGGGCGACGGCGGGCATCGTGCAGCTGATGGCGCTGACGACGGTGCTGTCGCTGGCGCCGTCGATCCTGGTCATGGCGACGGCGTTCACGCGCATCATTATCGTGCTGTCGCTGCTCAGGGGCGCGATGGGCACACAGGGGGCGCCACCGAACACGGTGCTGATCGGGCTCGCGCTGTTCCTCACGTGGTTCGTCATGGCGCCGGTGCTGGAGCAGGCCTGGCGGCAGGGGATCGTGCCGATGAACGAGGGCGCGGTCTCGACGATGGAGGGGTTGCGGCTGGCGGCGGCGCCGTTCCACCGGTTCATGACGCAGCATCTGCGCCCGGCGGATGCGCGGCTGTTCCTCGCACTCGGGCATATCCAGCCGCCCGCGACGCTGGACGCGATGCCGTGGCGCGCGCTGGTGCCGGCGTTCCTGGTGGGCGAGCTGAGGCGCGCGTTCGAGATGGGGTTCCTGCTCTACCTGCCGTTCCTGGCGATCGATCTCGTGGTGGCCTCGGTGCTGATGAGTTTGGGCATGATGATGCTGCCGCCCAATCTCGTTTCGCTGCCGTTCAAGCTGTTGTTCTTTGTCCTCGTGGATGGGTGGCGGTTGCTGGCGGGCAGCCTGATCCGCAGCTTCACGGGATGACGCTCTTCCCGCAGGCTGGCGTGCCGCCGTAATGTCGCGGGAACGACGGGGAGAGAAGCGTGATGCGCCTCGCCGAGGCCGAACGGGTCGAGATCACGGTGCTGGTCGACAACATCACCGACTCGCTGTCGAGCGTGCCTGCCTTCGTGCAGCGGGAGTGGCCACGGATCCAGAAGGCGGGCATGCGCCTGCTCTCGGGGGGCGCGATCTGCTGCGCCAATCACGGGCTGGGGCTGGTGGTCACCGCGTTCGGGCCGAACGGTCCGCACACGATGCTGTTCGACGCGGGGCCGGTCGATTACGCGGTCGAGAACAATGGTACGCGGCTGGGCGTCGATTTCGGCGCGATCGAGGCGGCGATGCTGTCGCACGGGCATTGGGACCACGGCGGCGGACTGCCGCGGGCGCTGGCGATGAGCCGGGCCGCCAATGGCGGGCGCGACGTGCCGCTCTACCTACACCCGGAGATGGACCGTCCGCGCGGCCAGCAGGCGCGGGACCGCGGCGTGCTGCGCTACGACGATATTCCGACACCGCAACGATGGCGCGAGCTGGGGGCCGAGCCCGTCGTCACGCGCGAGGCCGTGACATGTCTCGACGATCTCTTCTTCGTCAGCGGCGAGATTCCCCGCGTGACCGCCTATGAGAAGGGATTGCCGGGCCAGGTGCGGCGGATGCCGGACGGGTCCTGGGTGCCCGACCCGCTGCTCACCGACGAGCGCTTCCTGGCGGTGAACGTCAGGGGCAAGGGGCTCGTCGTGTTCAGCGCCTGTTCGCATGCGGGGATCGTCAACGTGCTGCTGCATGCGCGGGAGAGCTTCCCGGGAGTGCGGCTGCACGCGGCGATGGGCGGGTTCCACCTGGCGGGCCCGACGGAGGCCGCGATACCGGAGACGGTGCGCGACCTGGCGCAGTTCGGGCTCGACCACCTCATCCCCGCGCACTGCACGGGATGGCGGGCGCAGCGCGCGCTGCTCGACGCGTTCGGCGAGGAGGTCGTGCTGCCCTGCGCCGTGGGCAAGGTGTTTATGCTGTAGCGCGCGTCAGACGCGCGGCAGTTGCTCGGCTATGTAGGGGGGAAGCCAGAAGGTGGCCTCGTGGATCGCGGGGGTCCAGTAGCG
>DAHUXX010000093.1 GCA_027306955.1 Acetobacteraceae bacterium
ATTTTGTCCATCGTGTCCGGGGAGCCGCGCGACCTGCCGCCCCCGCGGGCGCGCGTCAGCCCCCGCCGGTCATCGCCGCCAGCACGCGCGCGCAGGCGGCCTGGGTGCGCCCATCGCGGTCGAGCGCGCCGTTCCAGCCGCTGACCGAGATCGCGGCGATCCGGTTGTCGCCCACGAAGGCCCGGCACGCCGCCACGGTCTCCGCGACGCTGGGCCCGCCCGGAACCGGGTAGTTGTTGCCCGGCGCCTCGGCCGCGTCGATGACGTCGATGTCGAGATGCAGGTGCACCGGCGCGTCGAGGCGCAGGGAGGCGAGCCCCGCCATCCCGGTCCTGCGCAGCCCCGAGCCGTCCACGGCAACGCGCTCCAGCTTGTCGAGGTCGCGCCCGTCGATCAGCCAGACGCGGTCCTCGGGAAGCGGGCGGAGGCCGACCGAATCGCAGAGCCCAAGCGGACCTCTGCCGACGATCATCGCCAGCGGCATGCCGCCGAGAAACCCCGAGGGCGACGTTTCCGGCGTGTTGAAGTCCCCGTGCGCATCGATCCAGACCAGCACGGGCTCGACGCCGGCCCGCCGCAGCCCCGCCAGCACCGGGATCGAGGCGCAGCAGTCGCCGGCAACGGAGATGGGCCGGTGGCCGCCGCGCACCGCCGCTGCGGCGAAATCCGCGATCGGGCGGTGCACCCGCGCCAGGCTCTCGGCCGAACGGTCCCCGATGGCGTGCGGGCCGTTCACGGCACTTCCGGCCGGCACCACGCCGCGCAGGGCCGGTTCCGGCAGTTCAAAGAACTGGGGGGTGAGAAGCCAGAGGTCGCTCATTCCGTCATCCTGTCGCTGCGGCCGTATCGCCTGGCCCGAGCCTAGTGAACGGCCCGCCCGCGCGCCACACCCAAGGGGAACCCGATGGACAAAATCCCCCCAACGCCGCCTCCGCTGGGGTTTTGTCGATTGTGTCCATTGTGTCCGGCGTTTCGCGAGGCTCGGGCCGGGCTTCGCGCCAGGGTCGGGGCGACGGATCAGCCCGCCCCCAGCGCCCCGGCCAGGAAGGCGCATTGCACCGCGCTCGCCTGCTCGAAGATCTCGCCCGGATGGTACAGCAGGCCGAAATGACCGCCGTCGATGTCGGCCCACTGCTTGCGGCAGCGCATGAGCCCGAACACCGCGGACGTGACCTCCGGGTTGCAGTGGACCATCTCGTCGTCGCGCCCGGCCATCACCAGCGCCGGCCCGCGAATGAACGGCGCGGCGAGATAGGCGCTGAACGGGACTGCCGTCGGCGGAATGACGCGGGTGACGCGGTTCTCCCACAACGTGCCGTGCCGGCCGCCATAGTCGATGAACCAGCGATAGGCCTGGATCGGCTTCAGCAGCGAGGGCGTGCCGGCCTGGTCGGCGGAAACGACCGGCAGCGGTCCCGTCGTGGTCTCGGGCGTGCCCGCGATGTCGCCGCCGTCGAAGATCGCCCGCATCGCCTGGAAATGCCGCTCGTCCGCCACGAGCCTGGGTATGTCGATGCCACAGGCGGGGCACTGCGCCGCGACCGCCGCATACCGCGGGTCGAGCGCACCGACCACGAGCGCGATCATGCCGGAATAGCTATCGCCCCAGGCCGCGATCCTGTCGCGAAGCACGTCGGAGCGCGTGAGCAGATAGGTCATGGCATCGCGATAGCCGCGCGCCTGGAGCCACGGGTTGATCAGCTGGCGGGGCTCGCCGCCGCTGCGCCCGAAATTGCGGTGATCGTAGAGCAGCACGGCGAGGCCGGCGCGGCAGAACACCTCGGCGTAGCGATCGAGGCACATGGTGATGGTGGCCGTGGTGCCATGCGTCATCACCGCGGCGGGCCAGGGCGGCGCCTGCGCGGGGCGATAGAAGCGCCCGCGCAATGCCGCGGCCTCGGAAGGAAACTCCACGACCTCGAACATGCGTGCTCCCTGCCGCCCAGCCGCGCTCCCCCGCGCCTCAGTCCCCCGCGCCTCAGCTCCGCGTGTAGGTGTTGATGTACTTCATGCAGATCACCCGCAGGCAGGAGGCGAGGTTCTTGTCGTTCGCCACCAGGCAGCCGTCGTGCACGCGCTCGATGAGCTGCGGCATGGTGAGGCGCAGGTGGTCCGTGATGTCCTCCAGCACCGTCCAGAACACCCGCTCCAGCCGGATGGTGGTGCTGTGCCCGTGGATGCGAAAGCCGCGCTTCTCGGGGATGAACTCGCTGATCTGGTCCTGGGTGCAGGCGTTGAACATGTGCCCGAGGAAGTCGCCGGGCTCGATTTCGAGGAAGATCGACATGGTTGCCTGCTGTCCTGCCCGCGCCGGCCGCGAGGCCGTTCCGCGGCGCGCTGTTGGTAATAACTACTACCACGCCGTTTGCAGCCGTCCTACAGTTTGTTCACAAAGTTTCGGGTCCTCGTCTGCCGCATCGCACAATCGCGGGCGGGCGCGCGGGCTCGCCGGGGGAAAGCCAAGCGGATGGAGTTCTTCAAGAAGACTCTCGATCCCGTCATCGCGCTGATCGCGATCGCGGTGCTGGACGTGTTCCTGTTCATGGTCGTCGGCGCCTGGACCGTGGGCGGCGGCGAAACGATGATGACCGGCCTGATCGCCAAGGGCATCCTCGGTCACGGCATCGAGCGGCTGCCGTTCTGGCGCCTCGTCTACGTGCCGAGCTTCCTCTACTGGAAGATCTACATCAGCCTCGGCATGTTCACCGGCGCGCTGATCGGCGCCGTCCTGAGCAAGGAGTTCTACATCCGCTACCCGCGCCGGGTGTCGGAATGGGCGATGATCACGGTGGGGGGGCTGCTGATGGGCATCGGCATCCGGCTCTCCTTCGTGTGCAACGTCTCGACCTTCTTTGGCCTCACGCCGGAGATGAACCTGGGCGGCTACCTCGCGGTGAGCGGCATCCTCGCCGGCGCCTGGTTCGGCTCCATGATCTACAAGAAAGTGCTGGGGATCTGAGCGGTGTCCGTCGTCGGCCAATGCATCGCGAGCTTCATTTTCGGCACCGTCGCGGGGCTGCTGGTGCAGCGCTCGCGCTTCTGCAACACCGCGGCGCTGCGCGACGCCATCCTGTTCAAGACGTACCGCAACACCAAGGCGCTGCTCGTCGCGATGATGATCCTGACGGTGGGCTTCACGGTGTTCATCTCCGTCGGCCAGGGCCACCCGATGTATTTCGACGTCGGGCTCAACACCTTCGCCGGCCTGTTCCTGTTCGGCATCGGCATGGTGCTGGCCGGCGCCTGCACCGTCTCCACCTGGGTCAAGACCGGCGAGGGCAACATCGGCGCGCTGTGGGCGCTGCTGTTCACTTTCGTGGGCATGTTCCTGTTCTCGCTGGTGTGGTCGGCCGACTACGGGCCGCCGCCGCCCGCGAGCATGACCGGCCACCCGGACCTCGCCTCGCTGCAGCTGGGCTTCGCCAACGCGGCGACGCTGCAGAAGACCTTTGGCATCCCGGCGGTGGTCTTCGGCCTGGTGCAGGCGGCGGTCCTGTTCGCGATCTACCGCGCCATCCTGCGCCGGGAGCGGCGCGTGGCGCAGCCGGCGAGGGCGGAGGCGGCATCCGCGCTCGCGCCGTTGGTGAAGGCGGCGGAATAATCGGCGCAAACGGAGGAAAGGATCGTCCCCATGGCTCTGTTCGGCAGGAAAACGGAGGCCGCGGCGCCCGCCGCCCGCCACTCGGTCAACCTCGACGGTGTCGTCCACTTGGTCTCGGAGATCGTGGACTGCATCGGCGACAGCTGCCCGCGCCCGCAGCTCATGACCAAGAAGGCCGTGGGCGGGCTGCCGGCGGGCGGGGTGGTGGAGGTGCTGGTGGACAACCCGACCTCGATGGAGGCGCTGCCGCCGATGTGCGCCGGCCTGGGCGCCGTCCACCTCGCGACGGTGAAGGACACGCGCTGCTGGAAGGTCTATATCCGCAAGGATTGAAGGAGCGGCTGGCCATGGCCAAGGTGTACATGCGGATCTACGCCTGGACGGCGCTGGTGGCGACGGTGGGCGGGCTTGCGGCGATGCTGATGTTCCCGCCCGCGAGTGCCCGCGTCGATGCCTCCGGCGCGCCCTATTTCGCGCCCAGCGTGATCGACCCCGTGACCGGCAAGCCGGTGGAGCTCTCGACCCTGATCCGCCACTACCGCGGCGACTGAAGGAGCGCGCACGATGACCCTCGTCTCGACCATCGCCCAGATCGGCTTCGCGGCCCTCGCCTTCGGCACGATGTACGTGATTTTCCTCAAGGACGTCCTGTAGGGGAGCCTCGCTCATGGACAGATGCTGCTACTGGTTCTGCGCAGGCGCGGTGGCGGTCTCGCTCGCCGTGTTCGTCCTCGCGTTTCCGCTCGCCGCGCTGTCGGCCAGCGTGGTCAGCCACGCCGGCAAGCCGATGCCGGCGGAGGCGCTGGGCTCGGTGCATGTCCCCGGCGGCTTCGGCAACGTTCCGGTGACGAAACTGATGGACTACTACGTCTCCCACCCGCCGAAGCTCCGCGCGGTCGCCACCACGCCTGCCGCGCCGAAGCTGCAATTCGGGGGCTGCTGAGCCGATGCGCCGCGGCGCGGCGATCGGCGCGCTGGCGGTGCTGCTCCTGGCCGCGACCCAGGCTGCCAACGCGGCGGCGGAGCATGGGGGCACGCTGGCCTTCGTGGCCCAGGTGCCGCAGGGCGCCGTCCGCCTCGTCGATGTCCGCGCGAAGGCCGCCTGCGAGCACGCATCGCTCCCCGGCGCGCGCTGCCTTCCCGCGGCAAGCCTGTTCGGCTCTCACGGCCGCCCGGCGGGGTTCCACGCGCTGCGCTGGCTGCTCGGCACGATCGGACTTGCGGGAAGCGAGCGCGTGCTGGTCTTCGGCGCCTCCGCGCGGCAGGCGGCCTCGGTGGGCGCGCTGCTCTTCCTCGCCGGCCAGCGCGACGTCATGGTCCTCGACCACGCGCCGTCCATCCCGCCCGGCGCGCCGCCCGGCGCCCCGCGAAGCCTCGTGAGCGAAACGATCTTCACCGCCCCCATGCGCGACACGCTGCTCGTCGCCGCCCCGGAGCGGGCGCCGCGCGGAGCCATCGTCGCCGGCCCGCCCATCGCCCGCCTCGCCGCCTTCGCGCGCGCCTGGCACGC
>DAHUXX010000003.1 GCA_027306955.1 Acetobacteraceae bacterium
TCCCGCGCGCATCCTGGAATGGCGGCAGCTTGCCAAGCTGAAATCCACCTATGCCGACGCGCTGGTGGAGGAGATCAACCCGGAGACCGGGCGCGTGCATACCAGCTACGCGATGGCGATCGCGAGCACGGGGCGGCTTTCGTCCACCGACCCCAATTTGCAGAACATCCCGGTGCGGACGGAGGAGGGGACGCGCATCCGCAGGGCTTTCGTCGCCGCGCCCGGCTGCGTGCTGGTCAGCGCGGATTATTCGCAGATCGAACTGAGGCTGCTGGCGCATGTCGCGGACATCCCGGCGCTGAAGCAGAGCTTCGCCAACGGCGAGGACATCCACGCCCGCACCGCGAGCGAGGTGTTCGGCGTGCCGATGGCGGGCATGGATGCGATGACCCGCCGCCGGGCAAAGGCGATCAATGTCGGCATCATCTACGGTATCAGCGGCTTCGGCCTCGGAAGGCAGCTCGGCATCGAGCCCGGTGAGGCGCGCGCCTATATCGATGCGTATTTCAAACGTTATCCAGGCATCCGCGGCTACATGGACCGCACGCGCGAGGAAGCGCGCCGGAACGGCTACGTGCTCACGCCGTTTGGTCGCCGCTGCTGGATCCCGGGCATCGCGGACAAGAATCCGGCGCGGCGCGGCTACGCGGAACGCCAGGCGATCAACGCGCCGCTGCAGGGTGGTGCCGCGGACATCATCAAGCGCGCCATGGTGAAGCTGCCGCGCGCGCTGCGCGAGGCCGGGCTGCGCTCACGGATGTTGTTGCAGGTGCATGACGAACTTCTGTTCGAGGCGCCGGCGGAGGAGGCGGACAGGCTCGCGGCACTCGCCCGCGAGGTGATGGAATCCGCCGCGAGACTCTCGGTGCCGCTCGTGGTCGAGACGGGCCAGGGTCGCAACTGGGCGGAGGCGCACTGACGACATACCAGCTGAAACTCGGCACGGCCGCCACCGGGGAAAGCCCGGCCTCGCGCGCGGCGGCTTCGATCTTTGCGGCGTCGTTGCCGAGTTCCTCGCCGTGGATGCCGCCGAGCACCCAGCAGGCGGGAAGGCCGGCGGCCGTCGCACCCGCGACATCGGTGCGCAGCGCGTCGCCCACCGCGAGCACGCGCGCGACGCCCAGGGCCCGCAGCACCACCGGATAGACCGCCGGATCGGGCTTGCCGAAATAGCGCACGGCGCCGCCCATCGCCTCGTAGCGGCGTGCGAGCGCACCGGCGCAGAGCACGCGGCTGCCGTCGCGGATCACCTCGAGGTCGGGGTTGGCGCAGACCATCGGCAGGTTGCATGCGGCGCAGGCGGCCAGCGTTCCCTCGTGGGCGCCAAGCTCGGTGGTGCCGAGCGCGTCGTCGGGTCCGGTGTTGACGACGAACGTCGCCTCCGCCGGCGTCGCCACGCGGGTCAGCGGCAGGTGCTCGATGACGCTGCGGTCGCGTTCCGGGCCGAGATGGAAGGCACGGTCGCCGAGCGAGCGCAGCCAGGCATCCGGCCGGTCGCGCAGCGCCAGCCAGGTCGCCTCGCCGCTGGTCAGGATCGCGTCGTAGAGGGAGTCCTCGATGCCCATGGCGCGCATTGCCGCCTGGATCACATGGTTGCGCCGCGGCCCGTTGGAGAGCAGAGCGCGCCGCTTGCCGGCCGCCCCGAGCCGCGCGAGGCAATCGACCGCGCCAGGGTAGGGTCGCACGCCGTCGTGGATCACGCCCCAGAGGTCGAGGATGAAGCCGTCATAGCGCGAGGCGAGCGGCGCGAAGCCGCCGAGATGTTCTATCATTGCAATTCCGTTCCAATTGCCGAAGGCACGTCGCGCAGCCGGGCCGCGTCCAGCGCCGCCAGCAATTCGCGCTTGATGCGGGGGATCAGCGCCGGGCCGGCATAGGCGAACGCGGTGTAGATCTGCACGGCCGAGGCGCCGAGCCGCAGCCGCTCCAGCACATCCGCCCCCGTGGCGATGCCGCCCGCCGCGATCAGCGTGAGCCTTCCCGCCGCGCGGCGCGCGACCACGCGCAGTGCCTCGCGCGCGAGGGGGGCCAGCGGCGCGCCTGAGAGCCCGCCCGCTTCCTTCGCATGCGGCGAACGCAGGCCGGGTGGGCGCGAAATCGTGGTGTTGGTGACGATGATGCCCGCGGCACCCGCGCCGATCGCGACATCGGTCGCGGCCTCCAGGCCCGGTCGCGAAAGATCGGGCGCGAGCTTTACGAAGAGCGGCGGCCGCTCGCGCGGCAGGGCGGCGAAGATCGCGGCGAGACGCGCCTCGCCCTGGAGGTCGCGCAGGCCCGGCGTGTTGGGCGAGGAGACGTTGATCACCACGTAGTCGGCGAACGGCGCCACGGTCGCGAGCATCGCGGGATAGTCGTGCTCGGGGTCCGCGCCCTCCTTGTTGATGCCGAGGTTGGCGCCGACGGGGACCGGGCGGGGGGTGAAGGCGGCGAGCCGCTGCGTGTAGGCGGCGATGCCGCCGTTGTTGAAGCCCATGCGGTTGATCACAGCGCGGTCCTCGTCGAGGCGGAACAGGCGCGGGCGCGGGTTGCCCGGCTGTGGTCGCGGCGTCACCGTTCCCGCCTCGAGGAAGCCGAAACCCAATCCGGCGAGCCCTTTCAGCGCCACCGCATTCTTGTCGAACCCCGCCGCGATCCCGATCGGGTTCTTCACCGTGCGCCCGAACAAGGGGACGGCGAGGCGCGGGTCGTCCGGCGTGGCGTCGCGGCCCGCGAGGCCCGCGCGCAGGGCGAGGAGCGCCCAGGCGTGGGCGTTCTCGGGGTCCATCTGGCGCAGGAGCGCGGTGGCGAGGCTTCGCATGCGCGCCTCCTGCCCGAGGCGGCGGCGTT
Organism: Acetobacteraceae bacterium; assembly: GCA_027306955.1. Lineage (GTDB taxonomy): Bacteria > Pseudomonadota > Alphaproteobacteria > Acetobacterales > Acetobacteraceae > JAJXXT01. The sequence goes on from DAHUXX010000003.1 coordinate 2,827, forward strand.
TGGAAAGCCGCGCGGCGTGCTAGATTGGCATGTGTGTACGACGAGCCCTATCTCGAAACCTGCTGCCGCTCGGCGCTGCACCGCGTGGTGCTCGCGGGCGAGGCCGGGCGGCCTGGCACGGAGAAGGACGCCCCGTGCCTGGGCCGGCTGGCGGCGCGAGGCTTCGTCGTGGAGACCCAAGGGCGCTGGCACGCGACCGATGCCGGCCGCGCGCGGCACGCCAGCGAAGTGCTCAGGACGCCGGGCTAGCGGGCGGCGGCGCGCGATAGGTGCGCCAGCCCCAGTGGATGCGCAGCTCGAGCGTCCGCTCCGCATTGGCCAGCGGCAGGGCCAGCACCGCGGCGCCGTCGGTCCAGCGCCAGGCCTTGGTGCCGTCGTCCTCGGGCGCCAGCGTGCCGGCGCCGATGCTGTCGCTGTCGAGCGGGATGGTCTCGCCGTCCAGCATGATCTCGGCCAGCGCCACGCCGAGCCGGCGCGTGTCGCCGCAGCCAGGCTCGAACTCGTCCGGCACGGAGACACGCGAGGCGATCACCAGTTCGCTCGCTCCGGGTGGCACCTGCACCACCAGCTCCGGCCCCACGCCGGTGAGCGGTTCAAGCCGCTCGCCGCCCACCTCCACCGCGAGGCCGGGGTCCTCCGTGTCGGTCCAGCCGGCGGCGCGGGCGCGGGCCAGCAGCCGCTCGCGGTAGGGCTGGGCCGCGCGCCATTCCAGCAGCGGCACCGCGGGGTCCGCGGAGGGGGCCGCGGCGCCGACGCAGATGCCGTCCGCCATCAGCAGGTCCGCCCCCGCAACGATCGGGCGGTAGTAGCGCGCACCCTTGGGCGTGCAGATGCGCGTGACAGTGGCGCCGTTGGCGAGGTCGCGGGCGGGGATCAGCCGGCGCTTGGAGAAGTCGAGCTTGATCGCGTCGTCGGCGTCCTCGCGCATCACCAGCGCCTGGTCCGGGGCGACGACGAGGTCGCGGATCGGCATGCCCTCGGCGACCGTGCCGGCGCGCACCAGGATGGGGCCCGCGGCGGCCGGCACCGGGCCGACCGCGATCGCCGAAAGCGGCTGGATCGGGCGCTCCGTCGAGGCCAGCGTCAGCGCGCGGGTGCCGACGCGCAGCGTCTCGACGGGAACCTCGCCCTCCAGCGTCATCACCATCGTGCCGGTGATCAGCCCAACATGTTGCGCCATGGCGGCAACGATAGCGGGGCTGGCGGGCAGGAAAAGGGGGAAAGGTTTGTCAGGAGAGCGGGGCGGTGGCGACGCTCTGGCCGTGCCTGGTGACGTAGAGCACGCGCCCGCCGTCGCCGGCGGAGACCAGGACCATGTCGCCCGGCGCCAGCATCTCGGCGGCCGGCTCGAGGAAGCCCGCCGTGGCGACGGTGCCGAGCCGCATCTCGGGCGCCCTGTAGTGCCAAAGCGTGAAGCCCTGGGCGTAGGCGAGGACGGAGAGGTTGGCTGCTTCAAAGTTCGGGGCTTCGAGGTGCGGGGCTTCAGCGGCGGGCATCGTGCGATCTCCTTCGGCGTTCGTGGTCGGTGCGGCGGAGCTTGGCGGCCGAGGCCGTGGGCTGTCAAGGAATAAAATCCTGGTATGCGGCATGTTTTTGGAGACAATTATCCTATGAATGAGACTCGATGCCGATCAAGGGTTTGGGCGGCGCTGCCGCGACGCCACGCGCGGGAGCGGGGCTGGCGCGGGGCGGGAATGGGCTTATGACGTCGGCCCGATGCTGAACGTCGCCTTCACGCTCCTGCTCCTGGCCGCCGTGCTCGGCGGCTTCCTGGCCCTCGGGTTCATCCGCGTCGGCGACACCGCGCCGGCGGTCATCCGCGCCCTGCGCCCGTATGCGCGGGGGCTCGGGCTGGTCCATGGCGGCGTCGCCGCGGCAGGATTACTGGCCCTGATCGCGGCGTTGCGTGACCCGGCGATCCACGCGGCGATCGGCGTCGCCGGGTTCGGCCTGGTTGCCGCCTGGCTATTCGGCATCGCGCTGGCCTTCGGCCTGGTGATCCTGGCGACGGCGCGGCGCCGGCGCGGAAGGGCGTCGCTGCTGGTCGCCGTGCACGCGACGCTGGCGATCTCCGGGATCGTCGTGCTGATGGCCCGCGTCCTCGGCGGCTGACTCGGCCCCGGCGGCTTGAGCGGCAGCGCCGGGAGTGGTTCTTCAGGAGAAAATTCCTTTCGTGTAGGGCGTCGCGCATCTTCGCCCGCAAGATATGGGAGTTTCAGCCCTCTAAAAGATATTTTTCATATTTCATCCGGATTTTTCATTTCCAATTGGCGAAAATTCCTAGCATCCTGGCCGCGGCTCAAACCCGCGGGGGGCAACAGGGCACGCCATGAAGCACGCCGATCTCTGGCGCGCGATCGATACGCTCGCCGCCGAAAACGGCCTCTCGCCATCCGGTCTCGCCAGGCGTGCGGGACTGGACGCGACCACGTTTAACGTTTCGAAGCGTGTGATGCCGGACGGGCGGCCGCGCTGGCCCTCCTCGGAGAGCATCGCCAAGGTGCTGGAGGCGACCAGCACCGGGATCGACGCGTTCGCGTCGCTCGTCTCCGGCGCGCGCGCGCTGCCGGCCGCGCGCACCGGGCCACGGCGCATCCCGCTCATCGGCTTCGCGCAGGCCGGTGGCGAGGGGTATTTCGATGACGGCGGCTACCCCGTGGGTGGCGCCTGGGACGAGGTGGAGACGCCCGAGATCCTGGACCCGCACGCCTACGCGCTCGAGATCGCGGGCGACAGCATGGAGCCGGTGTTCCGCGACGGCGACCGCGTCATCGTCTCGCCCGCCGCCCCGGTGCGCCGCGGCGACCGCGTGGTGGTGCGCACGCGCGAGGGCGAGGTGATGGCCAAGCAGCTCGCCCGCCAGTCCGCGCGCCGGCTGGAGCTGAAGAGCCTCAACCCGGACTATCCGGATTACAGCTTCGACCTCGAGCAGATCGCCTGGACGCACCGCATCGTGTGGGCGAGCCAGTAGCACGCGGCGCCGGCTCCGGTTTGACAGCAGCGGTTTGACAGGGACCCGGCTGGCGGACAGTCTTTTGCCCGCGCGGGATCCCCGTCGTGAGGGGCCGCCAGGGGAGGAAAAAAACATGCGCCGACGGTCCCTCATCGCCATGGCCGGTGCCGCGCTGCCGGCATCGCTGCTGCCCGGCATCGCCGAGGCGGCGACCACCGAGCTCAAGGTGTTCATTTCGACCCAGGAACGCCCCTCGGTGATGCGCCAGGCGTTCGACGAATACACCGCGAACCACAAGGACGTGACGGTGAAGCTCGAGGCCGGGCCCACCACGTCGGAGGCGCAGGCGCAGTACCTCAACACCGTGCTCTCGGCGCGCGATTCCTCGCTCGACTTCTTCCTGCTCGACGTCATCCGCCCGGCGCAGTTCGCCGCCGCCAAGTGGGCGGTGCCCCTCAACAGCGCGGTGGGCGATGTCGGCAAGCTGATGGCGACCTACCTGCCCGCCTATGCCGCCGCCGACCAGGTCAACGGTGAGCTGGTGGCGCTGCCCGGCTTCGCGGATGCGATGTTCCTCTATTACCGCAAGGACCTGCTCGACAAATACGGGCTGAAGCCGCCCACCACCTGGGCGGAGCTGGTCGACCAGGCGCGCAAGGTGACGGCGGGGGAGAAGAATCCGCAGCTGCAGGGCCTGAGTTTCCAGGGCGCGCCGATCGAGGGCGCGGTCTGCACCTTTCTGCTGCCGTACTGGAGCGCGGGGCATGAGCTGATTACCAACGGCAAGTACAGCTTCGATGTCGCCGCGGCGACGCAGGCGCTCGACCTCTGGCGCGGATTCATCACCACGGGCATCTCGCCGCGGACCATCGCGCAGACGACGACGGAGGATTCGCGGCAGGAATTCCAGGCCGGCAAGGTGCTGTTCTGCGTCTGCTGGTCCTATGCCTGGGCGCTGTTCCAGGGCAAGAACTCGGCGGTCGCGGGCAAGGTGGGCGTGGCCAAGCTGCCGGCCGTGACCGGCGGCACCTCGGTCTCCTGCATCGGCGGCTGGCAATGGGGCGTGTCCGCCTTCTCGCACCACAAGCCGGAGGCGATCGGGCTGGTGCGCTTCCTGTCCTCGCCGGCCGTCTCGAAGCTGCTCGCGGTGAAGGCGTCGCTGCTGCCGGTGTTCGCCGAACTCTACCAGGACCCCGAGGTGCTCAAGGTAAACCCGTGGTTCGCCGAGGCCGGGCCGGTGGTCGCCACCGCCCGCTCGCGCCCGACCACGCCGCGCTACAACGCGGTGAGCGAGATCATCCGCACCGACTTTAACGCGGTGATGGCGGGCACGACGAGCCCGGTGGCGGAGGCGAAGAACATGGACGTGCGGCTGCGCCGGGTGCTGTCGTGAGGTGACGCGGCTCCCCGCCGAACGCGCCGAGCGGCTGCTCGGCATCGCCCTGGTGCTGCCGGCGCTGCTGCTCCTGGGCGGCATCGTCATCTATCCGGTGCTGCGGCTGGTCGGGCTGAGCCTCACCAATCTCGACCTGTCGAGCGGGCTGCCGGAGCGCTTCGTCGGCCTGCGGAACTATGCCGACCTGTGGAGCGACCCTACCTTCGTGCAGTCGCTGACGACGACGGTGATCCTCACCGTCGTCACCGTGCCGGGGGGAATGCTCGCGGGGCTGGGCCTGGCGCTGCTCGCCAATCTCGGGTTCCGGCGCAAATGGCCGGTGCGGCTGGCGCTGCTGATGCCGTGGGCGATGCCGCTCGCCTTCACCGGGCTGATCTTCGCCTGGTTCTTCGACGGCGAGTACGGGCTGATCAACGGCGTGCTGCGGCTGTTCGGCATCGCGGGGCCGATCTGGTTCAACTCGGTGTTCTGGTCGTTCTTCGCGGTCTCGCTCACCATCATCTGGAAGAGCTCGTCCTTCGTGGCGCTGGTGCTGCTGGCGGGGCTGCAGGCGATCCCGCGCGAACTCTACGAGGCGGCCTCGATCGACGGCGCCGGGCGCTGGCGGCAGTTCCGCGCCGTGACGCTGCCGCTGCTGCGTCCGGCGATCGCGGTGGCGCTGATCTTCCGCACCATCACCTCGCTGCAGACCTTCGACATTCCCTACACCATGACCAAGGGCGGGCCCGGTTCCTCGACGCAGACGCTGGCGATGTACATCTACCAGAGCACCGTCGATGACCTGGCACTCGGCAGGGGCGCCGCGATCGCGATCGTGCTGGCGCTGATCAGCCTGGTGGTCAGCGTGTTCTACATGCGCCAGCTGCGGGCGGCGACATGACCGTGCGTCGCATCCTGCCGGGGCTGCCGCCACCGGGTCTGCTGCGGGGCATCGCCGCGGTGTTCCTGCTGGTCAACGGGCTGCTGCCGGCGCTCTGGATTCTCTCGACCTCGTTCAAGACCACGATCGAGCTGCGCCAGGTGCCGATGACCTTCCTGCCGGTGCATTTCAGCCTCCACAACTACGTCGACGCCTTCACCCAGCAGCCGCTGCTGCTGTTCCTGTTCAACAGCTTCGTCGTCGCCATCGGTTCCTCGGCGCTGACGCTGTTCGTGGCGGCGCTCGGCGCCTATGCGCTGGTGCGGCTGCCGGTGCCGGGGCGCGGGCTGATCCTCGGCTTCATCATCGCGGTCTCGACGTTTCCGCTGGTGACGCTGCTGGTGCCTCTGTTCCAGATCCTGCGCGGGCTCGACCTGCTCAACTCCTACCCGGCGCTGATCTTTCCGTATTCCGTGCTGAGCCTGCCCGTCTGCATCCTGGTGCTGATGACGTTCTTCGACACAATCCCGGCGGAGCTGGAACAGGCGGCGATGGTCGATGGCTGCACGCGGCTCGGGGCAATGCGGCGCATCGTGCTGCCGCTTGCCGCCCCGGGCGTGTTCACCGCGGGGATCCTGGCCTTCGTCAATTCGTGGGACGAGTTTCTCCTGGCGCTGTCGTTCAACGCCTCGCCCTCGATGCGCACGCTGCCGGTGGGCATCACGCTCTACCAGGGCCAGTTCACCTTTCCCTGGCCGGAAATCTCGGCGGCCCTCGTGGTGGGCATCATCCCGGTCGCGATCCTGATCGTGCTGTTCCAGGAGCGGGTGGTTTCCGGCCTCGCGGCGGGGGGTCTCAAGGGGTAGGCGGCGTCACCCATTGAACGCCGCGGGCGCATCGGTCATACATGCGCCGTTCGGACCATCCCGCGCGGGAGAGAGCGGCATCGCCGCCGCCGAAGGCGCAACCGGCCCCCGGAAACGCTCAGGCAAAAGGACCGCGTCAGGGTTGCGAATCTCTGGAAAGCCGCCGCGGCATGCTCGCCGCGTCGCACCGACGGAGTAAGGGCGCGACGTTGCCGCAAGGCTTGGCGCCCGAATCTCTCAGGTCCTCGGACAGAGGGGGGTCGCTCCTGCCGGAATCAACCGGCAGGCGACATTTGTCCGGAGGCGCCATGTCCGAGACCCCTCTCACCACGCCGCACCCCACTCCTTTGCAGGCGACTCCGCTTGACGCGCTGCATCGCGGCCTCGGCGCCCGCATGGTGCCGTTCGCCGGCTACGCGATGCCGGTGCAGTACCCGGCCGGCATCATCGCCGAGCACAACCAGACGCGAAACAGCGCCGCGCTGTTCGACGTCTCACACATGGGCCAGGCGAAGCTCATCGGCGCCGGCGCCGCGGTGGCGCTGGAGCGGTTGGTGCCAGGCGACATCCTGGGCCTGAAACCGTTCCGCCAGCGTTACACGCTGCTCACCACGGATGCCGGGACGATCATCGACGACCTCATGGTCGCGACGCTGCCGGACGCGCTGTTCCTGGTCGTCAACGCCAGCCGCAAGGCGGTGGATTTCGCGCATATCGCGGCCCAGCTGCCGGCGGGCCTCACGCTCGTGCCGATGCCCGAACGCGCGCTGCTCGCCTTGCAAGGGCCGAAGGCCGCCGCGGTGATGGCGCGGCTCGCGCCCGAGGCCGCCGCGCTGCCGTTCATGGGCGTCGCGCAGACGCATGTCGGCGGGCACGCGTGCCTGGTCAGCCGCAGCGGCTATACTGGCGAGGACGGGTTCGAGATCTCGGTCGCCGCGGGCGACGCCGAGGCGCTCGCGCGGGTGCTGCTTGCCGAGCCCGAGGTCGGGCCCGCGGGGCTCGGCGCGCGCGACTCGCTGCGGCTCGAGGCCGGGCTGTGCCTGTGGGGCAACGACATCGACGAGACAACGAACGCGATCGAGGCCGGGCTGGTGTGGACCATCGGT
>DAHUXX010000095.1 GCA_027306955.1 Acetobacteraceae bacterium
ACCCTGGCACCGGCCTCCGCCATGGCGATCGCGATCGCGCGCCCGATCCCGCCGCCCGCGCCCGTCACCACCACGACCTTGTCCCGCATCAGCCCCGGCATCGTTTCCTCCCGCATGTCCGTCGCCGGAACCTAAGGAACGCAAGCGGCATTGCAACCATGCCCGCTCCGCGAGGTCCTACCGCGCCCCCAGAATCGACCCCCCGAAAATCCTCGCGTCCCGCGCCTTCCACGCCCCCGCCTCCACGGCGCTCACAAACCGCAGCACCGCGTCGTTGAACGCGTCCGGCTCCTCCAGGTTCATCGTGTGCCCGGTCCGCGGCAGCATCGCGACCGCGGCGGTCGGGATCGTGCGCTTGAGGAACAGCGCCGGCTCCAGCGCCGGCTCGTCCTCGTCGCCCGCCAGCACCAGCACCGGCGCCTCGATCGCCGCCAGCTTTTCGCCCAGGTCCCACAACCCCGGCCGCAGCCGCTGCACCCCCAGCATCGTCAGCGCCGAGCCCAGCGTCGAATGCTCGGAAAGATGCCGCACGAACTCCGCGTACCCGCGCGGATCCTTGGCCAGGAACGGCAGCCGCGCCGGCCCCATCGCATAGGTCGCGGCGAATTGCGCCATTCCCGCATCCTGGATGCGCCTCGCCGTCGCCTCGCTCTCCTCGCGGAACTGCGCGCGCTGGTCGGGTGCGGCGCCATATCCCACGCCCGCCGCCACCAGCGACCGCGCCATCGCCGCGTGGCGCATGCCGAAATGCAGCGTCGCGAACGCGCCCATCGACAGCCCCACCACATGCGCGTGCGAAATCCCGAGCCCGCCCAGCACCGCCGCGATGTCGTCCGTCGCGTGGTCCTGCCCATAGCTCGCCGGGTCCTCCGGCACGTCGGAGGGCAGGTATCCCCGCGCCGCGTAGGCGATGCAGCGGTAGCGCCGCGAAAAGAATCGCATCTGCGGCTCCCAGGAGCGCATGTCGCCCGCGAACTCATGCACGAAGATCATCGGAAACCCGCTGCCCGCCTCCTCGTAGGCGAGCCGCACACCGTCCCTCGTCGTGATACTGGGCATCCCGGTCCTCCCCCTGCGTGTGTCCCGCGAGCATAGGCACGTCAATTCACGCGGCAAACCACGCGCCCGCGCCCGCGCGCCCTTGACGTCGCCGGGTCGCTGCGCCAAGTGCGGCAAAGAGGACCAATCGGGTCCGTTATAGGGTCACCATGTTGCGACTGTCCAAGCTCACCGATTACGCCGTGGTCGTGCTGACGCGCCTCGGCGAGGCGGAGCCCCAATCCGTCCAGGCGGCGCCCCAGATGGCGCCCCAGACCGCGCCCCAGACGGCGCCGGGCATCGCGCGGGCCACCGGCGTGCCGGAGCCCACGGTCGCGAAAGTCCTCAAGGCGCTGGCCCAGGCGAACCTGGTCGCGGCCACCCGCGGCGCCCGTGGCGGCTACCGCCTCACGCGCCCCTTCGGCACCATCGCCATCGCCGACGTCATCGCCGCCATCGACGGCCCCATCGCGCTCACCGCCTGCGTCGACGGCGCCGCGACGGGCTGCGAGGTCGCCTGTCAGTGCGCCGTGCGCGGCCGCTGGAACCTGGTCAACGACGCCATCCGCGACGCCCTCTCCGCCATCACGCTCGCCGACATGCACCTCGCGGCACTGCCGGACGCGCTGCGCCTGCCGCTCGCCCCCGCACTTTCCCCTGCAGTCGCTGCCCCCGAGAGGGAACACGGCCATGCCTGACGCCGACACGCTCGAGACCGTCGAGGCCCTCGCCGAGGGCGGCTACAAATGGGGCTTCTCGACCGACATCGAGACCGAGCTCGCCCCCGCCGGCCTCAACGAGGACATCATCCGCCTCATCTCCGCCCGCAAGGCCGAGCCCGCCTGGCTGCTCGAATGGCGCCTCGCCGCCTTCGCCGCGTGGTCGAAGATGCAGGAGCCGCACTGGGCCAGGATCCACCACAAGCCCATCGACTACCAGGCGCTGCACTACTACGCCGCGCCGAAGAGGAAGCCGGGCCCGAAAAGCCTCGACGAGGTCGATCCCAAGCTCCTCGAAACCTACGAGAAGCTCGGCATCCCGCTGCGCGAGCGCGCCATCCTTGCCGGCGTGGAGGGGGCCGGCGTGGAGGGGGCTGGCGTGGGATCCGCGGAAAGCGAGCGCGCCCCGGTCGCCGTGGACGCCGTCTTCGACAGCGTCTCCGTCGCCACCACCTTCCGCGAGACGCTGGCCAAGGCCGGTGTCATCTTCTGCCCGATCAGCGAGGCGGTGCACGCGCACCCCGACCTCGTCCGCGCCCATCTCGGTTCCGTCGTCCCAGTCATGGACAACTATTTCGCGGCGCTGA
>DAHUXX010000013.1 GCA_027306955.1 Acetobacteraceae bacterium
TACCTGCACGGGCCGGTGCTGGCGCGCAACCCGTGGCTCGCCGACCGGGTGATCTCGTGGATGTGCGAGCGGCGGGGGCTGCCGGCGCCGACGCCGCTCGACGACCGGATCGAGGAGCTGGCGGCGGAGCGGCTGGCGGCGGAGGCGGGTGGGAGCTGAGCGCGGTTCAGCCGCTCTTGCCGAAGACGAGATCGGGCAGCCAGAGCGTCATTTCCGGCCAGTAGGTGATGAGGCCGAGGACCAGGAGCAGGATCACCAGGAAGGGCAGGATGCCGCGGATGACTTCGCCGATCGGAGCGTCCGAGATGGTGGAGAGGACATAGAGGTTGAGCCCGACCGGCGGGTGGACGAGACCCACCTCCATGTTGTGAGTGAAGATGATGCCGAAATGAACCGGGTCGACGCCCAGCGGCATCAGCACCGGCGCGAGGATGGGCATCACCAGCAGGAGCGTGCTGACGACCTCGAGGAAGCAGCCAATGATGAGCAGCAGGATGTTCATCATCAGCAGGAACTCCCAGGTGCTGAAGCCCTGGTGCGCCGCGAACTCCACGAGCTTCGCCGGGATGCCGGAGCCGGTCATCCAGTGACCGAAGACCAGCGCGGTCGCGATGATGAGCATGATGACGCCGGCCGAGGACAGCGCTTCCGCGATCACGTCGAGCGTGCGGGTCCAGCGGAAGCCGCGATAGACGACGAGGCTGACAAGGAGCGAGGTGACGGCGGCCATGGCGGCGGATTCCGTCACCGTCATGAAGCCGCCGTAGATGCCGACCAGCACCACCACGGGAACGAGCATCGCGGGCAGGCCGCGCCAGGTGACGCGCAGGCGCTGCATGAAGGGCAGCGGTGGTTCGGCGGGGAAGTTCTTGCGCCGCGCGTACCACAGCACCCAGACGAAGAAGGCCGCGGCTTGCAGGATGCCGGGCAGGATGCCGGCGAGGAAGAGGCGCGGGACCGACTGTTCCGTGACGATGCCGTAAAGAATCAGGGCGAGCGAGGGCGGGATGACGACGCCGATGGTGCCCGAGGCGCCGAGGACCCCGAGCGCGAAGGAGCGGGGATAGCCGCGCTCCAGCATCGCGGGCAGCAGGATGGTGCCCATGGCGAGCGCGGTGGCGACGGAGGAGCCTGAGATCGCGGCGAAGAGAGCGCAGGAGACGACGGCGACGAGGCCGAGGGAGCCCTTGATGCCGCCGAGCCAGGCGGCGGAGAGATCGACGAGCGCCTGGGCCACGCCGCCGCGGCGCATGAAGGCGGCGGCCATGACGAAGAGCGGCAGCGACATGAGCGTGCTCGAATTGAGCTGGTCGATCATGTTCTGCGCGAGGCCGATCACCGGCTGGCCGGAGACGTAGTAGAGCACCGCGGCACAGGAGCCGAGGACGAGGAAGATCGGCATGCCGGCCGCGAGGAGGCCGAAGAAGAGCACGAGGAAGCCGAGCGTTGCCATCGCGCGCGCGGCCTATTCCGTGAAGGACGACATCAGCTCGCCCGAGGTCTCGTGCGCCAGGTTATGGCCCACCGTCATCGTCCTGGGGTCGAAGAAGAACAGGTAGCGGATGAGGCGGATGGCGTAGCGGCCGAACATCAGCGCGCCGCCCGTGGGGAGCGCGGTGTAGTAGATCCACATCGGGAACTGCAGATCCGACGAGGAGGTCTGGTCGAGCAGGACCGCGGTGCTGACCACGGTCCAGCCGTACCAGACCATGCCGAAGGTGAAGGCGAGTGCGACGAGGCAGTTGAACACCTCGACCCAGCGCTGCGCGCGCGCGCCGATGAGGCGCAGCACGAGATCGGGCCGCACCATGGCGTCGTTGCGAACGAGCTGGCTCGCGATGATCATGATCGCCCAGACGGCGGCGTAGACGATCACTTCCTCGGCCCAGTTGATCGAGTCCGCCGGATCGATATAGCGGCCGAACACCTGGATGGCCGCGATGATCATCGCGAACGCGCCGAGCAGGCCGACGAGGGTCCGCTCGATCCAGCTCCAGATGGCGTCGACGCGGGCCAGGGCCCGCGCCGCGCCGCGCTGCTCAGGCGCCAACGGCCGCCATCACCAGTTTCACCAGCTCTGCGGACATGTGCGCGCTGGCCGCCGTCTTGTCCTGCAGCGGTAGCATCTTCTTGCGCACCGCGTCGCGCTCGGCGGTGCTGACGTCGACGAATTTCACGCCCTGCTTCGTGAGCGCGAGCCGGCCCTCGTGCTGCGACCTGGCGGTGTTGACGCGGTAGGCGGGCAGGTTCTCCGCCCAGAGCTGGTGCACGGTATCGCGCAGCTTCGGGCTCAGCTTGTCCCAGAAGGTCTGGCTCATCAGCGGCACGTAGAGGCCCATGCCCTGATGGTCCTGCAGCGAGTAGCGCAGGCCGGAATCGAACAGCTTCGAGCTGTTGGCGCTTTCGTTGGTGGTGATCAGCCCGTCGAACGTGCCCTGCGACATGGCGAGCGGCACGTCCGGCCAGGCGGTGACGTTGGGGATGCCGCCGAAGAAGCGGATGCGCCAGGAGTTGAGGATGCCGCCGGGGCTGCGCAGCTTCATGCCCTTGAGCGAAGCCAGCGAGTCCAGCGGCTTCTTGGTCGAGTACCAGTTGTTGAAGCCGAGATCGAACCAGCCGCCGAGCACCTGCAGGTGCAGCTTCTTGCTGACCTCGGCGTTGACGAAGGCGCCGGCCTTGCCGTCGACCGCCTTGTGAATGAGGTCGATGGGCAGGCCGTAGAGGCCGGGGAGCTGGGAGAAGTCGGCGTCCGACACGAAGCCGGTGACGGTCCAGGTGCCGGGGCAGGCGAGCTCCACCTGGCCCTGCACCAGCGCCTTGACCACGTGCAGGTCAGGGAACAGGGCGCCGGACTGGAACAGCTTGGTCTGGATCTGGCCGCCCGAGGCTGTTTCCAGCTTCGCGAGGTAGTCGCGGAAGGCGACGTTGCGCGGGTGGGTCGGTTCGGTATCGAGCGAGCAGCGCAGCAGCAGCGGCGCGGCGGCCTCGGCGTTCGCGATGAAGGGTGCTGCGAGCGGTGCCGCGATGGTGGCGGTGGCCACGGCGGCGAACGCACGGCGGCTGAGCTTCGTGGACATCGTATTCTCCCCGTCTGTTTGTCGTGGTTGGAGCAACTCTCTACGGGCGCGAGCGCCGGCGTCAAGCGGAAGGATCGCTCCGCGCGACGGCGTATCGCGCGCCGGAACGCGGGTCGTTGCGGAACGAGTTTGGGGCGGGCGGGCGCCGGGCGGTCAGGCGGCGAGCGGAACCCAGCAGCCCTCGCGGGCACTTCTCGCAATGGCCTCGAGCGTGAGGGCGATGTCGATGGATTCCTCCTTGGAGGCGCCGTTCCAGTGCTCGGCGCCGCCGCGGACCATGCGGGCGAAGCTCTCCGCCTCCAGCCGGAAGCCGTCGGCGGCGGGGAGTGTTTCGGTATCGAACGGAATAGTGCCGGGGACGCCGCGCTTGACCGCGATGGGCAGCGTGCCTTGGGGGGCGTGGTTGGCATAGCTGGTTTCGATGGCGCCCTTCTCGCCGACGACGAGCGCCTTGCGGTGGAACGAGCCGGACATGGAACAGCTCACCTGGGCGATGGCGCCCGAGGGGAATTCCAGCGTCGCGGCAACGGTCTGGTCGACGCCGGAGTTGGCCCAGCGGGCGGTGGCGAAGGCGCGGGTGGGGCGCTCGCCGGCGGCGATCCGCGCCAGGCTCACGGCATAGGTGCCGGCATCGAGCAGCGCGCCGCCGCCGCGCTCGGGGATGAGGCGGAGGTTCGCGGGGTCCGCGAGCGGGTCGCCGTCCGGGGAGAGGATGCCGAAGCCGAAGGCGGCGTGGATGGTCTGGATGCGCCCGATGGCGCCCTCGAGCAGCAGTCCGCGCAGGCGCAGCGTCTGTGGCTGCGCCATGTAGGGGTAGGCCTCGACCAGGTGGACGCCGTGTTGTTTCGCGGCGGCGAACATGGCGCGGGCCTCGTCGGCGGAGATCGCGAGGGGTTTTTCGCAGAGCACGTGCTTGCCGGCCTCCGCGGCGCGGATCGCCCAGGCGGCGTGCATGTCGTTGGGCAGTGGGATGTAGACCGCGTCGATCGCGGGGTCGGCGAGGAGGGAGCGGTAGCTGGCGTGGTGGCGGGGCACGCCCGTTTCGGCGGCGAAGGCTTCGGCTTTCGCGGCGTCGCGCGAGGCGACGGCGTCAATGGACAGAAGCTCGGAGCCGGCGCAGCCCTTGATGAAGGCGCGGGCGATGTTGGCGGCGGAGAGGATGCCGAGGCGGAGTTTCTGGGTCATGGCGCGAGCATCGTCCGGCGCGGCGCCGGTGGCAAGTTTAAGCGAACATGCCCGCGCCGGTTTCCCGACGCGGGCATGCTGGTCAGAGGCTGAACGCCAGTAGGGCGGTCAGACGGAGTAGTACATCTCGAACTCGACCGGGTGCGGGGTGTGCTCGAACTTGAACACCTCGCTCCACTTCAGCTCGATGTAGCTCTCGATCTGGTCGCGGGTGAAGACGTCGCCGGCGAGCAGGAAGGCGTGGTCCGCCTCCAGCGCGCCGATCGCCTCGCGCAGCGAGCCGCAGACGGTGGGGATGCCCTTCAGCTCCTCCGGCGGCAGGTCGTAGAGATCCTTGTCCATCGGGTCGCCGGGATGGATCTTGTTCTTGATGCCGTCGAGGCCGGCCATCAGCATCGCGGCGAAGGCGAGGTAGGGGTTGGCCGCCGCGTCCGGGAAGCGCACCTCGACGCGCTTTGCCTTCGGGCTGGTCGCGTAGGGGATGCGGCAGGAAGCGGAACGGTTGCGCGCCGAGTAGGCGAGCAGCACCGGCGCCTCGAAGCCGGGGATGAGGCGCTTGTAGCTGTTGGTCGCGGGGTTGGTGAAGGCGTTGAGCGCCTTGGCGTGCTTGATGATGCCGCCGATGTAGTAGAGCGCGGTCTCCGAGAGGTCGGCGTAGCCCGAGCCCGCGAAGAGCGGCTTGCCGGCCCTCCAGATCGACTGGTGGCAGTGCATTCCCGAGCCGTTGTCGCCGTAGATCGGCTTCGGCATGAAGGTCGCGGTCTTGCCGTAGCTGTGGGCGACGTTGTGGATGCAGTACTTATAGATCTGCATGTGGTCGGCCATCGTCACCAGCGTGTTGAACTTCATGCCGAGTTCGTGCTGGGACTGCGCCACCTCGTGGTGGTGCTTCTCGATGATCACGCCCATCTCGCCCATGGTGGAGAGCATCTCGGCGCGCAGGTCGCTCTCGCTGTCGACCGGGGGCACCGGGAAGTAGCCGCCCTTGACTCCCGGGCGATGGCCCATGTTGCCTTCCGGGTAGTCCTTCAGCGAAGCCTGCGGCCCCTCGATGCTGTCGAGCTGGTAGATGCCGTAATTGCCGCCGGTGCCGAAACGCACGCTGTCGAAGACGAAGAATTCCGCCTCCGGCCCGAACATCACGGTGTCGCCGATGCCCGAGGCCTTCACGTAGGCCTCGGCCTTCTTGGCGGTGCTGCGCGGGTCGCGGCCATAGGGCTGGCCGGTCGAGGGCTCGACGATGTCGCAGAACAGGATGAGCTGCGGCTTGGCCGAGAACGGGTCCATGCAGGCGTTGGTCGGGTCCGGCATCAGGATCATGTCGGACTCGTTGATCGCCTTCCAGCCGGCGATGGAGGAGCCGTCGAACATGATGCCGTCGACGAAGGCCTCGGCATCGATGGTCGAGACGTGCTGGGCGGTGTGCTGCCACTTGCCGCGCGGGTCGGTGAAGCGCAGGTCGACGTACTCGACCGCGTTCTCCTTGATCATCGCCAGGACCTTGTCCACCGGGGACTTCCCGGCGGCGGATTTGGCCGGGGCGGAAGCGGGCTTCTTCGCCATGAGTTCTCCTCGTCGTTGCTTGCGGGCCGGGCCTGCCGGTCCCGTTGCTCTGGTCAACTTCCCGGCGCCGCACCGCGCGGTGCCGGAACTATCTCAGCGGTGTCGCGTGCGGCGACCCCGCCGTCAAACCGTTTCCTGATCAGATGGCATCATGGCCGCGTTCGCCGGTGCGGATGCGGATCACCTCCTCGACGGAGGAGACGAAGATCTTGCCGTCGCCGATCCGCCCGGTGCGCGCCGCGGCGATGATGGCCTCGACCGCACGGTCCACGATGTCGTCGTCGCAGACGACCTCGATCTTCACCTTGGGCAGGAAGTCCACGACGTATTCGGCGCCGCGGTACAGCTCGGTATGGCCCTTCTGCCGACCGAACCCCTTGGCCTCGACCACCGTGATCCCCTGCAGGCCCACCTCGTGCAGCGCCTCCTTCACCTCGTCCAGCTTGAACGGCTTGATGACCGCCTCGATCTTCTTCATGCGCGCACGGCCCGGCGAGCCGGACCCCTCCCTCCGTTGCGGAATGCCGCGAGCCCGGCGGGCGGGCGAGCGGCGACGGAGGTTTGCATGCCGCGTGCCACGCGACAATGCGCGCCCCCCTGCCATGGATGATCAGTTTTTCGGCGCCGCGTTCGCCCGTCCCATGGGCGTCGCTGCCTCAAAACCGGGCAGCCTGCGGCCCCGATCGCGCCCCGATCGCGCGCGCCTGGGGATCGCGCACCCGGGGATCGCGCGGGTGGTATGAGGGGGCCGGCGGGAATGTGGGTTTGCGCCGGCAGGCGGCGGATTCCATAGTCCGGTCGGCCGCGCATCGAGGCGCGGGAGGAGATTTGCGTGAAGTCAGCGAACACTCTGCTCTCGGGCATCGGCACCACCATCTTTACCGTGATGTCCGCACTCGCCACGAAGCACCAGGCGATCACTCTCGGCCAGGGGTTCCCGGACACGGAAGGCCCGCGCGACGTGGTGGAGGCGGCGGCCGCGGCGCTGATGGACGGGCGCAACCAGTATCCGCCGCTCGCCGGCGTGCCGGAGCTGCGCCAGGCGGTGGCGGTGGCGAACCGGCGGTTCTGGGGGCTCGAGGTCGATCCCGATCGTGAGGTGGTGGTGACGTCGGGGGCGACGGAAGCGATCACCGCCTGCCTGATGGCGCTGCTCGACCCGGGCGACGAGGTGGTGCTGATCGAGCCGCTCTACGACACCTATCTGCCGGTGGTGCGCCTGCTCGGCGCGGTACCGAAGCTGGTGCGGCTCGCGCCGCCGCGCTGGGAGCTGCCGCGCGCGGAACTGGCCGCCGCGTTCGGGCCGAAGACCAAGGCGATCCTGCTCAACACGCCGATGAACCCGACCGGCAAGGTGTTTACCGCCGCCGAGCTCGCCTTCATCGCCGACCTGCTCGTCCGCCACGATGCCTATGCGGTGTGCGACGAGGTCTATGAGCACCTGACTTTCGACGGCTGGCGGCATATGCCGCTGATGACGCTGCCGGGGATGCGCGAGCGGTGCCTGCGCATCGGCAGCGCCGGCAAGACCTTCGCGCTCACCGGGTGGAAGGTGGGCTACATCACCTGCGACGCGTCGCTTGCCGGCAACGTCGGACGCGCGCACCAGAACCTGACCTTCACCACGCCGCCCAACCTGCAGCGCGCGGTGGCGGTGGGGCTGGCGAAGGAGGACGCGTATTTCGAGGCGCTGGCCGGCGACCTGCAGCGAAAGCGCGACGTGCTGTCGGCGGGGCTGGCGGAGCTGGGTTTCCGGGTGCTGCCGACGCAGGGGAGCTATTTCGTGAGCGCCGATTTCTCAGCTCTCGGCTTCGCGGGGGACGACGCGGCGTTCTGCCGGCACATCACGGAGCATGCGCGCGTGGCGGCGATCCCGGTCTCGGCGTTCTACGACGTGGAAGGCGGGGCGGATATTCCGCGGCACTACGCCCGCTTCGCTTTCTGCAAGCGCGAGGAGGTGCTTCGCGAGGCGGTGGAGCGGCTGCGTGCCTGGCTTGCGCGCGCCGAATTGACGCCGGCCGCGCGTTCGGCGTAGGAGCCCGCTTCCCTGTGGCGGACGTAGCTCAGCTGGTAGAGCGCCAGGTTGTGGTCTTGGATGTCGTGGGTTCGAGCCCCATCGTTCGCCCCAGGGTTTCTGCCATTTGAAAACCGTCGCCATCGCGGGACTTGGCGCGATCGGGCTGCCGCTGGCGCGGCGGCTCGATGCCGGCGTCGAGGGGTTGCGGCTGATCGCGGTGAGCGCCGGTGACCGCGAGCGCGCCGTGGCGCGCGTCGCCGGGTTTTGCGAACCGCCCGCGGTGGTCGCGCCCGAGGAACTGGCGGCGGCGGACATCGTGGTGGAGGCGGCGCCGGCCGCGGTGTTCGATGCGATCGCGGAGCCGGCGATCGCGGCGGGACGCATCCTGGTGCCGGCCTCGGTGGGCGCGTTGCTCACGCGCATGCATCTCGTGGAACGGGCGCGGGCGACGGGGGCGCGCATCGTGGTGCCGACCGGGGCGATCCTCGGGCTCGATGCCGTGCGCGCCGCGGCCGAGGGCGAGGTCGCGGGGATCACCATCGAGACGCGCAAGCCGCCGGCGGGGCTGGAGGGAGCGCCGTACCTGGTGGCGCGCGGCGTGTCGCTCGCCGGCATCGCGCGCGAGACGCTCGTCTTCGAGGGAAACGCCGCCGAGGCGGCTTTGGGGTTTCCGGCGAATCTCAATGTCGGGGCGGCGCTGGCGCTGGCGGGGATCGGGCCGGAGCGGACGCGCGTGCGCATCGTCGCCGATCCGGCACTGACGCGGAACAAGCACACGATCCGCGTCGAGAGCGAGGCGGCGCGGTTCGTCATGACCATCGAGGGCGTGCCGAGTGCCGGGAACCCGCGCACCGGCAGGCTGACGCCGCTTTCGGTGCTGGCGTGCCTGCGCGGGCTGGTGTCGCCGCTGAAGGTGGGGAGCTGAGGGGGGACGGCCGGAACATGGGAATTATCGCCGCCTTCGATTTCCTGAGCCATTCGACGATGCACCTGCCCTTCAACGAGGGGTTTCTGAAGGTGCTGCGCGCAGCCTTTCCCGAGGACCGGATCGTCTTTGCCGCGCAAGCAGGTCACGTCGCCAATCTGCGCGACGCGTGCGCTGGATTGGACGATGTCGAATTCACCGCGGTCGCGCCGCTCGCGGTGGCGCGCACGACGAAGGCGCATAACCCGTTTCTCGGCCGTCCTGCGGCGCGGCATTGCTGGGCGGAGGTGGTGCGGGTTCTCGCCGGCCGCACGCCGAGACTTGGCGTGCTCGGCGGCATGGATGCGAACTTGCTGGCGGTCTTCCGCAACCGGTGGCGCGGGTTGCCGGGCGTGCCGCTGCATTACGTGCTGCACAACCATCTCGACGCGGCGAAGTTCTGGCGCTCGCGTAATCCGTTCCTGCGCAGGTTCGACTTCATCAGCGTGTTGGCGCGGCCGCTGCCACCCGACCAATTTGTTCTCGCGCTCGAACTCGGGATCGCCGACGCGATCGAGGAAGAGTTTCCGCAGCATCGCGGGCGCGTGCTGACGCTGGAGCACCCGGTGCTCGACAACGAGTGGTGCGCGCCGGCGCCGCTGCCGATGGATCGGCCGATCCGCGTCGGGTTCACTGGCAATTGCGCGAAGGACAAGGGCTTCGGGCTGTTCGTGGATTTGGCCAACCAGTTCGCTGGCAAAGGTTTCGAGTTTTACGGCATCGGGCGAGAGGCCGCGCCCGATCTCGATACGTCCGCCCTGAGCCTGAAGCCGGCCCCGGGTGGCCTCTTGCGTCCGGAATTCGTGGCTGCCCTGCATGGCGTCGACCTCGTGTGCCTGCCGCTGTCTCCGGCCACGAAATATGTTGCCAGTGGCAGCATCATCGATGCGTTCGCGGCGGCCAAGCCCCTGGTCATCGTCGCCAATCCGATGCTGCAGGCGATCCGCGAGAAGTACGGAGAGTTCGGGTTCCTCGCCGCGGACCGAGCTGGCATCAGGACCTTTTTCGACGCGTTCGACCGCGCGCGCATAGCACCGCTGCATGCTGCCTGGCTGGAGACGGTGGTGCACATCCGCGAGGCGCGCAGGCCGGAGCGGCTGGGGGCGGCTTACGCGTCGCTTCTCGACGCGAATCTGAGGCCTGATGACCGTCGGCCGCCCGGGATGGCGTGACCACGATGCGCGCCATGCTTCGCTGGTGTCACGGTTGCTGGGCGTAGGGTTGCCGGGCGAGAGCAGTACGACGAAGCCGCGTACCGGAAAGCGGACCCGGCTGTCGCGCCTGTTCCCGCCGAGCGCCGCAGCGGATGCGCGGCGGATCGTGGTGGTGCGGGGGTTGCGCGCGATCGCCGACGGCTTCGCGGCGATCCTGATGCCGGCGTCGGTTCTGGCACGTGGTGGCGGGGCGGCCGAGGTGGGGGCGCTGGCGACGGCGACGCTGCTGGGCTCGGCGTGCGTCACGCTGCTGGCGCCGCGCTTGGTCGCGCGGTTCGGGACGCGGCGCACGCTGATGGGGCTCGGGTTGCTGATGGCGGCGACCGGGCTCGGGTTTGCCTGGTTCGACGGGTTCCTGCCGCTGCTGCTGGTGGCGTTCGTGGGCACTCTCAATCCGTCCGCCGGCGACGTCAGCGGGTTCGTGCCGGTGGAGCACGCGCGGCTCGCGGTCTCGGTGGCGGATGCGGAGCGCACGGCGCTGTTCGCGCGCTACAGCCTGGCGGGATCGTTGCTGGCGGCATTCGGGGCACTGCTTGCGGCCCTGCCGCAAGTCGCGGCACAGCGCCTGGGCGTCGCGCCGCTCACCGCGATGCGCGCGATGTTTTTGCTTTACGCGGCGATCGGCGCGGCCGCGGCGGTGGCGTATGCGCGGATCGCGGCGGATGGCGATGTCGCCGGTACGGCGCCGGCACCGCTCGGGCCGTCGCGCCGGCGCGTGTGGGGCTTGGCGGCGCTGTTCTCGGTCGATGCGTTCGGCGGCGGGCTGTTCGTGCAGTCGCTGCTGGCGCTGTGGCTGCTGCGCCATGTCGGGTTGTCGCTGGCGGCGACGTCGTCCGTGTTCTTCTGGTCGGGGCTGCTGGCGGCGTTTTCCTTTCTCGTCGCGGTGCCGCTGGCGCGGCGCATCGGGCTCATCAACACGATGGTGTGGACGCACCTGCCGTCCAACCTCGCGGTGATGGCACTCCCGTTCGTTTCGAATCCGGCCGTGGTGGTGGCGCTGTGGCTGTTCCGCAGCGCGCTGTCGCAGATGGATGTGCCGACGCGCTCCTCCTACGTCATGGCGGTGGTGACGCCCGCGGAACGGGCCGCGGCGGCAAGTGCCACCGCGGTGCCGCGCAGCCTCGCGGCCTCGGTGGCGCCCTTGCTGGCGGGGCCGCTGTTTGCCTCGGGGTTCGGCTGGCCGCTGCTGGCGGGCGGCGCGCTCAAGGCCGGGTACGACCTGGCGCTGCTGATGCTGTTCCGGCGCGTGCGTCCGCCGGAGGAGGGGTGAGGCTGGCCAAGGTGGCGCGCCGGGCGCTAAGCACTCGGCGGTGAGCCAGGCGGTCGACCTGTTTTTCTATGCGCTCGTGGCGCTCGCGGTGATCATCGATCCCGCGGGGACGGCGGTGATGTTCATCGGGCTCACGCCGCAGAGCACACCTGGCGAGCGGGCGAGCCTGGCGCGGCGGGCGTGTGTTATCGCGTTCCTGGTGCTGGCCGTGTTCGGACTGGCGGGCGAGCTGCTGTTGGTGCGGCTCGGCATCTCGCTCGCGGCGATGAAGGTGGCGGGCGGCATTCTGCTGTTCCTGACCGCGGCCGACATGGTGACCGCGAAGGGCGTGCTGCGCGCGACCAGCGAGGAGCGCGCCGCGGTGCTCAGGACGCATGAGGACATCGCGGTGTTCCCGCTGGCGATCCCGTTTATCGCCGGACCGGGCGCGATGACGACGATGATGGTGCTGCACGCGCGCGCCGCGGCTAATCCGCTCGCGATGGTGGCGATCGAGGTGGCGCTCGCCCTGGTGCTGGCGGGAACGCTGGTCGCTTTGCTGCTGGCGCGGCAGCTGGCGCGGCTGCTGGGCGTCACCGGGGCGAATGTGGTCGGGCGGGTGCTGGGCGTGCTGCTGGCGGGACTGGCGGCGCAGCTGGTGCTCGATGGCATGCGGCAGGCATGGGGCCTGTAGACTGCGGTATCCTGTTACCTCATGCGGAAAGCCTTGACGGAACGCCGCGGCTCGACCATAAGCCGCGCCGATTTGCACGGGATTGTTCCGATGAAAACCACCGCCTCGCTGAAGCCCGCCGAGGTCAAGCGCGACTGGGTGCTGATCGATGCCGAGGGGCTGGTGCTCGGCCGGCTTGCCACCATCGTCGCCAACCGGCTGCGCGGCAAGCACAAGCCGCAGTTTACGCCGCATGTCGATTGCGGCGACGAGATCGTGATCGTCAACGCCAAGAAGGTGCGCGTGACCGGGCGCAAGGCGGAGCAGTCCGTCTTCTACTGGCACACCGGCTATCCGGGCGGGATCAAGGGTGCCTCGGTCGCCGAGCGGCTGGCCTCGAAGCGGCCGGAGCGGGTGATCGAGAAGGCGGTGGAGCGGATGATCACCCGCGGTCCGCTGCAGCGTAAGCAGATGAAGCATCTGCATGTGTATGCCGGCACCGAGCACCCGCATGGCGGCCAGGCACCGAAGCCGCTCGACGTCGCGGCGATGAACCGCAAGAACCGGAGGGGCTGACGCATGTCCGCAACCCAGACCCGTACGCTCGCCGACCTCAAGGACCTTGCGGTTGCCTCCGCGCAGCAGGCCGAGGCCGCGCCGAAGCGCGAGCCGAAGCGCGACGCCCAGGGCCGCGCCTATGCCACCGGCCGGCGCAAGAACGCCGTCGCGCGCGTGTGGGTGAAGCCCGGCAAGGGCGAGATCACGGTGAATGGCAAGAAGGTGGGGCAGTATTTTGCCCGCCCGGTGCTGCGCATGATCATCACCCAGCCGTTCCTGGTCGCCGACCGCTACAACCAGTTCGACGTGCAGTGCACGGTGACGGGCGGCGGGCTCTCGGGCCAGGCGGGCGCGGTGCGGCACGGGATTTCGCGCGCGCTGACTTACTACGAGCCGGAGTTGTGCGGCATTCTGAAGGCCGCCGGGTTCCTCACGCGCGACAGCCGTGCCGTCGAGCGCAAGAAGTACGGCCGCGCCAAGGCGCGACGCAGCTTCCAGTTCAGCAAGCGCTAATCCGCGTCTTCATATCCTTGCGTTGGGCGAGGGGCGGGTCGGCAGACCCGCCCCTTGTTCTTTAAGGTCCATGGCACGACGATCCTCACGAGAGGGAGCGAGCATGAGCACACCGAGCATCTTCATCGACGGCGAGGCGGGCACCACGGGGCTGGGCATCCGCGAGCGCCTCGCGCGCCTGCCGGTGGCGGTGAAGAGCCTGCCCGAGGCGCTGCGCAAGGACCCGGCGGCGCGGCGCGGCATCATGGCCGAGGTGGACCTTGTCGTGCTGTGCCTGCCGGACCAGGCCGCGCGGGAGAGCGTGGCGCTGGCGGAGGAGCTCGGGAACCGGGCACCCAGGATCGTCGATGCCAGCACCGCGCATCGCGTCGCCGAGGGCTGGGTCTACGGCTTTGCCGAGATGACGCCAGGCCAGGCGCGGGCGATCGCGCAAGCACGGCGCGTGGCCAATCCCGGCTGCTATCCCACCGGCGGCATCGCGCTGCTGCGCCCACTGGTCGACGCCGGGCTAATGGCGCCGGACCATCCGGTGACAGTGAACGCGGTGAGCGGCTATTCCGGCGGCGGCAAGGCGCTGATCGTGGCGCACGAGGCCTCGGGCGGGCCGGCGTTCAACCTCTACGGGATGGCACTGGAGCATAAGCACGTGCCGGAGCTGCAGACGAACGCCCGCCTCACGCGGCGGCCGATCTTCGTGCCCTCCGTGGCGCACATCCGTCAGGGGATGATCGTCTCGGTGCCGCTGCATCTGGATACGCTGCCCGGCAGACCCTCCGCGGCTGACCTGCACGATTGCCTCGCGCGGCGCTACGCGGGGGCGGATCTGGTCCGCGTTGCCGCGGGCAACACGAATCTGGACATCGCGGAGCTGATCGACACGGACCGCATGGTCCTGCGCGTGCACGGCAACGAGAAGCAGCGCCAGGCGGTGCTGACGGCGAGCCTCGACAATCTCGGCAAGGGCGCGTCCGGTGCTGCGGTGCAG
>DAHUXX010000022.1 GCA_027306955.1 Acetobacteraceae bacterium
GCGCCGGCGGTCAGACCGACCACGGCGGCGACGGCAAGGGCGATGGAAAGCTTCGCCATGGCGCATTCTCCCATTCTGGAAATCATTATCAAAGCATAGCAGCGGCCAGGACCGGTGTCAGCCGCAACCTCGCCGCCGCCCTTCACACTATGCCGAGCCAGCGCCACAACTTGCCGCGGCGGCGCAGCTCCTCGGCCATCTGTTTCGCGAGCGCCTCGATCTCCCCGGGCGGTGTGTCCGGTGGCGCGAACTGGCGTGCCCACGCTTCGGTGTCGATGCCCGTCGCGTCGATACCGCCGGCGGCGGCGAAACGCTCGGCGATGTAAAGATGCCCGAGCGCCGTCGGCAGGCCGCCGGCCAGCGCCGGGCACGCCATGGCGCTGGGCCCGCTCAGCGTTTCCACGTTCAGGTAGCGCCTTCCGGTCATGGCGTTGAGGTGGCGCGAGACGTTGTTCATCGGCGCGCCGGGCCGCGCCAGGACCAGGGCCTGGCCGGAACCGACCAGCATCCCCACCACCTCCGCCGGGTTGCGCGCATGTCCCTCCAGCGCCGGCAGGGCGAGCAGCTCGCCCACGCTGCACGGCCCCTCCGCCAGGCGCTCGACGATCGGGCGGTAATAGCCCTCGTTCAGCGAGGCGCGCCCGGCCGGCACGGTGACGGCATAGACCATCTCTTCCGGCGGTATCGGCAGCACCAGCGTCACCGACTCAAGCGCGGCGTCGCGCGCGCCCGTGGAAAGGCGGCGCGTGCCGCGGACATAGATGTCGTGGCGCAGCGTGGGCTGGTTGCAGGCATCCACCACCAGCTCGCGCATCAGCGGATCGGCGAAGCGGTTCACGATAGCGCGCTGCGCCTCGGACAGCTTCAGCTCGTTGAAGTTGGCCAGCAGCCGCGCCGAGCCGACGTAGTCGAGCTTGGCGCTGGCGAGATCGGTCGCGACATCCGCGTGCCAGCACGGCGACCAGCATTCGTTCATGTATTCGTGAGCCATGTAGTCCGGCGTGGCCTTCTCGAGCCGCTCCACGATCTCCATCGCCCGTGCCGACTTGGTGAGGCCCTGGGCCTCCGCCGCCATCAGCTCGCGCACCAGGTCGAAGCCGGCGCGGGCCTGCTCGATGCTGCCATGGGCGAGCCGCCGGCCCGCCTCGTGCACCAGGCGTTGCAGCAGCAGCGCGCTCTGCCAGCCGGGCAGCGCATTGTAGCTGATATGGACGAGACCGCCCGGTCGCACCCGGGCGTGCAGCAGGCGCACGATGCCGGCGCGCACCTCGGGCGAAACCCAGGACCAGACGCCGTGCAGGCTCGCCACGTCGGCTGCGGGGATCTCCGCCACCAGCGGATCCTCGGGCAGTGTCGCGAGATCGGCCTCGAGGAAGCGGACATTGTCGAGCCCGAGCTCGGCCGCGGTGCGCCGCGCCCCCGCTATATGGGCGGGATTGAAATCCACCGCGGTGATGCGCCAGCCGGGATTGGCGGCGGCCAGCACCAGGGCGCCGAATCCCTGCCCGCAGCCGAGCTCGAGAAAGCTCACCTCGTCCCTGGGGCCCGGCAGGTCCGTCTGCACGCCCATCAGCAGCGCGGCCAGGGCAAGCTGCACCGGCGACTGTTCGGCGTAGTAGCCGCGCAGATAGGTGGTGTCGGTGACGTAGCCGGCCGACCAGCCGGCGGCGGATGTCATGCGGGTATTCCCTTGCTCAGTCGTAACGTTTCAGCCTCGACGACGGCCGCCTCGAACACGGCCTCGGCGGCATCCGCGACGCGGCCGCGCGGCATGGGCATCCAGGTGTTCCAGCCGAGCCGCGGCGGCGCCCCGGCGCCGGGTGAGAGCTCGAGCGGGGGCACGGCGGCGGCGGCGAGCACGAGATTGACCGCGAAGTCGGTCTCCAGCCCCAGATAGGCGCGCACCAGCGAAACGAGCTGGCGCAGCCCCTCGCGATCCGGCAGCAGAGCCACGAACGCCGCGCGCTCGAGCGGGCCGATGCGCAGCACCACCCGGCCCTGGATGTCCCAGGCGCGCTCGCCGATCGCGGCATCGACGCCGAGCCTGCCGTGCGCGCCAGGCCGCGCGCCGGTGGGCAGGCGCGTCTGTTCGCCAGGCGAAAGCGGCAGCCAGGCGCCGGCGAACTGGCAGACCTCGACCGGCCGGCCGAGCCAGTCGCTCGCAAGCGCCGCCAGCCGATCCGCGGAGCGCGGTCGCAGCGCGAACGTCCCCGCATAGTGCAGCAGCGGATCGGTGCCCGCGGCAATGCGCTCGCGCAGATGGCCAGTGCCGAAGCCGGTCAGCGCGAACAGCACCGCCGCCACGGGATCGGCTGGCCGCCGCGCCCGCTCCCCCTCGCCCGCGCTCGCGTCGCGTTGCAGGGCAGCCGCCTCGACCGCACGGTGCGGGCGGTACTTGATGCCGGCGCGGGCGAAATGACCCACCAGGCGTTGCGTCAACAGGTCGAGGAAGGCGCCGAAGGCGGGCGAGCGCTGGCGCAGCGCGATGGCCAGTGCCTCCGTGTAATAGCGCGGCAGCACGCCCATCGCTCCGGCCAGTGTCATCACCGGGCTCGAGAGGCGCGGGGTGTCGCTCTCGAGCTTCACCTCGCTCACCTCGGCGGCGGGAAAGGCAAGGCTCGATGAGGCGCGGAAGGCGATGGTGTCGGCCGGGCTGTCGCTGCGTTGTCGCAACATCAGCAGCCGTACCGCGGCATCGAAGCCAAACCGCCACGGCGCGCGTGCGAGCCGCGCGAGCGGCGAGCCTCCGGTCACAGCAGGGTGCGCGCGCCGGCGCGCGGCGGAAACGCGGCGACGCTGCCGGCGCGCCCGCGCAACGCCGCGCGCGTGCGCACGAAGGCGTTCACGCTGGCGTGCAGGCCGAGGAAGCGGTCGAGCACCGCGGTCATCAGGAACAGTCCGCTCGTCTGCCAGACGCGCTGGTCGAACTCGAGGGTGACGTCGAGGCCACGGCAGAAGGCGCCGACGCGCGCACCTGGCACGCGCGCCGCGCCGGGCGTCGCGCGCACCGCCAGCAGTCCGCCGATCGCCGTCCGGCTCTCCGCGGAATCCCGCAAATCATAGAGCCGCAGCACTTCCTTGAGCGCGTTCGCGCCCTCCACCTCGCCCACCACCGAGAGATGGCTGAGCGAGAGATGCGAGATCAATCGCCAGAACCCGTGCTCGCGCAACTGCATGCGCGCGGGCGATGTGGGCGCGGTGAGGCAGGTGACACGCGCCACGGCCGCCGCTCCCTCGGCGAGGCGCAGGCGCGGATGGCCGCCGCCGAAGGGCAGTTCCGTCGGCAGGTCGCGGTTGCTGCACAGCACGTCGACCGACAGCACGCTCTCGGACGGCATGTCGGGGTCGAGCGACGGGTCGAACGGGGCGAGATAGACCTCGCTGCCGCGCAGCGGCGCCGGACTGTTGCGGCGCGCGACGAGGTAGAACCCGCCCGGCGTCTCCGCTTCCGGATCGCCATGGGTCAGGCGGTAGAATGGCCGCCACGGGCGCGACGTCCCATCGGGGTGGCTCTCGCGGACGCGCTCCACGCCCCAGACCTCGAAGGCCGCGGGACGGCGCGCATCGGGCACCACACGGTATTCGGTCGCCATCTGCGTGAGCGGGATCGGGTCGCAGCGCTGGGGAAAGAGGTTGACCACCGGCGTGCAGCCCAGCGCCAGTGCATCGGCGCCCACCATGCGCTCGAGGTCGGGTTGCGCCTGGTCGAGATAGACGAAAATGTCGAGCCGGTTGCCCGCGGGCGCGGCGGCGGAACGCGTCTTCGCCTCGATCCCCGCAAGGTCGAGGAACAGGAATTTCTCGGGGGCTGCGAAATATTCCGACAACAGCCTGAAGCCGGAGAAGCTGCGTGCGGGCCACGGCAACAGCGCCTCCTCCGGCGCGAAGCCCACCGGTTCGATCGCCTCCGGCCCCGCGAACATGGCGGCGGTATCGGCGGGGCCGTCCGCGTAGGCGACGCCAAGCGTGTGCCCGGCCAGAAGTTCGTAGAGCGGCAGGGCGATGTTTGGCGCCGCGCGCAGGAACAGCCGCAGCCGGTCGAGGCCCAGCTCCGCGAAGGTCTTGTCCGGGGTCGCGGTGCGCAGCGTGATGCGCAGCACGCTCAGCGCCCCCGCCGCGCGCGGGTTCGGCGGCGCGGCCAGCGGCAGACCGGAGAGGCGCACCGCCTCGATCTCGATCGGCCACAGTGTCGTTTCATAAGCGGTACGGAAACGGCACGTCTCCCCGCGCACCGGCTCGCTGTCGAGCGGAAAGAAGCGCCCGACCCGTGCCGGTCCCGGCAGGTCCGGCTGCGGCGCGAACTGGACCACGGCGGTGGACGGGAAGGGGGCGAGGTAGTGCGGGTAGAGCACGCCCAGCAGCGCGTCGGTCAGCTCCGGGAACTCGTCGTCGAGCCGGTGCTGCACGCGCGCCGCGAGGAAGGCGACGCCGTCGAGCAGGCGCGCGACCAGCGGGTCGTCCACCGCGTCGCGCGACAGGCGCAGGCGCCCGGCGATCTTGGGATTGGTTTCGGCGAACTCGGCGGCGAGCCGCCGGATCGCGACCAGTTCCCGGTTGTAATAGGGCAGCAGCGCGTCAGACATCGTCGCGGCTCTTGACCTCGACATCGGTGGTGGCGACGTCGAGCGCGGTGTCGAAGGCGATCGGCTCCGGCGCGGGGTCGGCGTGCAGCAGCCCATCGATACGAAGTCGCAACGTCGATTCCAGCTTGTTGGCTCCCTCCGCGAGCGACACCTTCACCGTCGCGAGCCTGGGCTCGAAGCGGCGGATCGTGGCCTCGATCTCCGCGCGCAGCGCCTCGCGCCGCCGCGGGTCGTTCATCGTCCCCGCGGTGAAGTCCGGGATGCCATAGCCCAGCGACGAGGTCGCGAGCTCGGCGAGTTCCGCGGGCCAGGAGCGGTGGCGGCGCCGCGCGTTGAGCAGCGCCTCGAGGTCCCGGCGCACCGAGGCGCGCAGCATCGCCAGCGCCTCGACACTGCCGAGCGGGGGGTCGCGCTCGGATTCGGGGTTGTCGTCCATCAGCCGGTCGAGCAGCGGCAGCAGGGCGCGCACGGGGCTGCGCCGCGCCGCGGCCTCGCCGCGCCCGCCATCGCTCCAGCCGCCGCGTGGATCGCGCCCGCGCCCGCTCATGTGCCGCCCGTCTGCGCCTGGCGCGACCGGTCTCCCGACGATGCCGCCACGGCGCGCATCAGGCCGCGGCGAAGGAGAGTTCGGTCAGGTCCATGATCCCCACCGCGTCCTCGCCGGCGAGGACGACGCGCTGGCCGAGGCCGCGCACCAGGCCGGGGGCCAGTTCCCGCCACTCGGTCTCGCGGCCGAGGCGCAGCGCGTCAGAGAGATCCGGCTCGTCGCTGCCATAGGTCGCGGGCAGGTAGACCTCGCCGTCCGGCCCGTCCTGCACCGACATGCTGGTGCGCCGCCAGATCAGGTCGCGCGCCCGCTTCGGCGGATGGAACTGCAACGATTCCACGCGCTCGGTGGGAATCCAGAAATACTTGCCCGTGGTGGTAAGCACCTCGAAAAAGCCGGCGGTGAGATCGTCGGCGTCGCGGAAATCGTCGATCGGCTTGCCGGCCAGAATGCCCGGCGCGCGCGGGCGCGCCGCCTCGGCCGCCTGCGCCTGGCACGCCGCCTCCGCGAGGTCGCCGCCGCGCAGCGCCACCAGGGCCGCGAGTTCCGCGCGCTCCGCCTCGCCCGGCTCGCCGAGAAATTCCGGCACGCGGCCAACACGGCGCAGCTGCCGGCGCGCCATCTCCGCTCGCAGGAGCTGGCGGAACTCGGCGATCACCACCGCCGCCGCGGGGTCCGTCTCGGAGGCCGCGTCGAGGATCACGTCGGCGCGCTCGAGATTGCCGCCGGCGAGCAGCAGCTCGGCAAGCAGCACCCGCGCGCCGAGGTCGGTCGGCGCCTTGCGCACCGCCGCCCCCGCGGCCTCGATCGCCTCGCCCAGCCTGCCGGCCCGGAACAGGGTTCCCGCCGTTTCGGCACCATCCGGCATTGTTCTTCCTCCCGCTTACCTCACGTTGATTCCTGGCGTTTCCGCCGATCTTGATCCAACCTAATCGCACCGAATCCTATCGCACGGATCCAGGGGCGGCGATATCAGTGACCAGCCGGAAGCTCGCGGAGACATCGTCGAGCTGGAAATGCGGCTGCAGCTGGATGATGCAGCCAAACACGCCTGGCCGGCCCGGCCGCTCGCGCACACTCACGCGCCCCGCGAGCAGCGGGTATCGCGCGCGGCTTTCGGCACCGCCGGTGACGCTCGCGTTGACGTGGCGGTTGAGCCACGTCTGCAACTGCAGCTCGACTTCTTCCGCCGTGCGGAAGGAGCCGACCATGTCGCGTCCCAGCACCTTGAGATAGTGGGCGAAACGCGAGACGCAGAGCAGCGTGTTGATCTGCGCGGAGAGCCGCGCGTTGGCGTTGGCCGCCTCGGCCGCGGCGCCGGCATAGAGCCGCGGCGCCTGCAGGCTGCGCACAGCGCCGAACACCGCGTCCTCCGACCAGGGAATGGAGGCGAGCGGCATGAACCCGGCATCGACCAGCGCGCGCTCCTGGTGGTCGGTCAGCACCACCTCGAGCGGCGGGCGCACCCAGATCAGGCCGGGTTCGGTGGAGAAGGGCTCGAGCGGCAGCTCGTCGACCAGCCCGCCGCTGCGCTGATCCATCTCCACCCCGCGCACGTCGGCGGGCCAGCCGTAATCGGCGAAGGCGCGCGCGACGACGGCGGCGAACGCGTAGGCGGGGTTCGTCCACACGCGGCTCTCCGCGTCCGGCGCATCCTCCTCGTAGCGGAACGGCTCGGCGCGCAACGGCGAGGGCTGCCAGGGCGGACGCGCCAGCATGCGCGGCAGGGCGAGGGCGAGGAAGCGGATATCCTCGTGCGCGAACAGCCCGCGCCAACGCGCGTATTCGCCGCCGCGAAACACGGCAGTCGGGTCGTTGAGCCCGGCGAGGTCGGCGAAACCGTCGATGCCCAACAGTTCCGGCGCGACCCCGAGTACGGTGGGCGTAAAGGATGCGGCGGCGACGCCTGCCAGCAGCTTCAGCGCGCCGATATCATCAGTGGGCGCGCCGGCGGCGGGGTGGTGGCGCACCGCGTGATCGATCACCACCAGCCCGTAGGGCTCACCGCCGGGGGTGCCGAACTCCTCCTCGTAAATCTTGCGGAACAACTGGCTCTGGTCGAACTCGGCGGCGCGTTCGAGGTCGCGCACCAGCTCAGCCCAGGTGGCGCTGAGCACACGTACCTTGACGCGGCCGCCGGGGTCGATGCCGCCGATCAGCCAGGCGAGGCCGCGCCAGGCGCCCTCCAGCCGGCGCAAGCGCGGATGGTGCAGGATCGCATCGAGCTGGGAGGCGATCAACCCATCGATCGCGACGATGTCACGATCGAGTGCCTGCCGCAGCCGCGCGCCATCGCCCGCGAGAACGGTCGCGCGCTCAGCACCGAACCACTCGCGCAGCCACCTGGCCGGATCGGCGGCGGCGATGAAGGCGGCGACTCCCGCCGCCCCCTCCTCGCGCGCCGCGCCGACGAACCGTCCGTCGAGCACGATGTCGCGCGTCGGGCGCGGCGGGGCCTCGGTCCCCGCCTCCGCCTCCGTCAAGCGTCAGGCCTTCTGAGGGATGCGCGCCACCATGCGCATGCTGGTGGTCAGCTCCTCCATCTGCAGCCAGGGCCGCATATAGGCGACCGCGTTGTAGGAGCCGGGCTTCCCTGGAATCTCCTTCACCTCGACGCGCGCCTCGCGCAACGGGTACTTGGCTTTGGTCTCCTGTCCCGCGTTCTCGTTGGCGTTGACGTAGTTCTTGATCCAGCGGTTGAGCCAGGCCTCGCAGTCGCTCGCCTCCATGAAGGAGCCGATCTTGTCGCGCGCCATCACCTTGAGGAAATGCGCGAAGCGGCTGGTTGCCATGATGTAGGGCAGGCGCGCCGAGATCGCGGCGTTGGCAGTCGCGTCCGGCCGGTCGTACTTCTTCGGCTTCTGCACCGTCTGGGCGCCGAAGTACACCGCGTAGTCGGTGTTCTTGTAGTGGCAGAGCGGCAGGAAGCCCTGGTTGGAAAGCTCGAACTCGCGCCTGTCGGTGATGCCGATCTCGGTCGGGCACTTGGTGTCGAGGTCGCCGTCGTCGGAGGTGAAAACGTGGTTGGGCAGACCCTCCACCTTGCCGCCACCCTCGGCACCGCGGATGGCGACGCAGAAGCCGTGCTGCGCGAAGGCGTCGGTGAGGCGCGCGCCCATCGTGTAGGCGGCATTCATCCAGCAATAGTCATGGTGCTGCATCGGCAGCGCGGCGCCGTTCGCGTCATACGGCGCCTCCTCGTAGCTGAACTCGTCGATCGGCTTGGTCGCCGAGCCGTAGGGCAGGCGGGCAATGACGCGCGGCAGCACGAGAGAGACGAAGCGGCTGTCCTCGCTGTCGCGGAAGCTGCGCCACTTGGTGTACTCGGCGGTCTCGAAGATCTTCGCGAGATCGCGCGGCTTGGACAGTTCCGTCCAGTCGGAAAAGCCGAACATCTGCGCGCCGGCCGCGGAGATGAACGGCGCGAAGCCGGCCGCCGCGACGTTGGAGATGAGGCGCAGCGTGTCGACGTCGTCCGGGTGGTTGGTCCACTCGTAGTCGCCGATCAGCGCGCCATAGGGCTCGCCGCCCGG
>DAHUXX010000064.1 GCA_027306955.1 Acetobacteraceae bacterium
ATCTCCGCGCGCCGCCGCTTCGTCTTCTCGTCCACGGCCCGCTCGACCGTCAGCAGGTCGGCATGGCTCCCCGCCGCCACCCGCCGGAACGCCGGATGCGACGGCGCGAGAGCCAGCGTCCCGTCAGGCGACGGCCCCGCGAACAGCCGCCGGGCGAACCGGTATGCCAGCGTCGCCTTGCCGATCCCCTCCGGCCCGGTGATCAGCCAGGCATGGTGCAGCCGTCCCGACGCCATGGCGGCGGCCAGCGTCGCCTCCGCTTCCTCATGGCCGAACAGGTCCGGGTTGGCACGCGGCGGGATCATCCCAGCCGGTTTGCCACCAGCGTGCACAACGCCGCAAACACCGCGTCCACATCAGGGCTCGCATCCACCACCGCGTAGCGCGCGGGATGCGCCGCGGCGCGCGCCAGGAACCCCTCGCGGATGCGCGCATGCGCCGCATCGTCCATCGCCTCGTAGCGATCCGCGGCTCCCCCGCGCGCGGCGCTGCGCTGCCGGGAAACGGAAACCGGCACATCGAGCACAATCGTCAGGTCCGGCTCCATCCCGACGATCGCCGCCAGCGCCTCGATCGCGCCCGCGTCCACCCCCTGCGCCACGCCCTGATAGACGCGCGTGGAATCCATGAACCGGTCGCACACCACCCAGATGTCGGCTGCCAGCGCCGGGCGGATCGTGATCGCCACGTGCTCCACCCGTGCCGCCACGTGCAGCAGCGTCTGTGCCAGCGGCGTCAGCGGCGCCATCGCGTCGAGCAGCAGCGCGCGGATCCGCTCCGCCGCCGGCGCCCCTCCCGGCTCGCGCGTCGCGAGTGCCGCCACCCCGCGCGCCGCCAGCCAGTCCGCGAGCAGCCTGGCCTGGGTCGATTTCCCGGCCCCCTCGCCGCCTTCCAGCACGATGAACCGACCCGCCACGCCGCCTACTTCACCACGATCCGCGCGTTGGCGAACCCCGCCGCCAGCACCCGCCGCAGCATCTCATCCGCGGTCGCCACATTGGGCAGCGGACCGATGCGCGCGCGGAACGCCTCGGACAGCGGATAGGAATAGTCAGGCACCGCCTGCGCGCCGAACCGGGCCAGCCGCCCGGCCAGCATCTCGGCGAAGTCCGGGGTCCCCACGCCGCCGCAATCGACATAGAGCGCGCCCGGCTGCGGCGAGACGCGCGGCAACACCTCGGGCGGGCGCAGCGGCAGCACCTTCCCGCGCGCGAACAACGCGGCGCTCGACAACGGCGCCGGCCTCGCCACCGTACCCGTGCTGCCCTTGGCCCCCGGCGGCGGCGCCAGGCTTTCGGCCGTCACCGTGCCCGCCGGCACGGCCGCCACGGCCACGCGCGGCTGTCCGTGCAGCGACGCCGCAAGCGCCTGGCTCTCGCGCCGCAGCACCCGCACCCGCACCGGGAACGCGGTCGAGCCAGGCGCGCCCAGCAGCAACGCCGCGCGCGGGCTCACGCCGATGATGCGCCCGGGGTCCGTCGGCCCGCGCGCGTCCACCCGCAGCACCAGTTGCAACCCGTTGTCCAGGTTCGTGACCTCCACCGCCGCCGGCAACTGCATCGTCGGGCTCGCCGCCAGCATCGCGCGGTTGGACCAGGTCTCGCCATCCGCTGTCGGCGAGCTGGCGCGGAACACCGTCGCGAGCCCGGTCTCGACGCGGTTGAAGCTCGGGTGCGGATAACGCCACGCCCCGCCCATCTCGTAGGGCTTGCCGACCTCGTAGTGCATCGCCGGGCGCTGGCACGCTGCCACCGGCAGCAGCAGCGCCAGCAGGCACAGAACTCTCATGCCGTCACCGCGTCGCCCAACAACCCGACGGAAATACAATAGAAATAGGAGGGGTTGTAGCTCATGAGCGCGCCGAAATTCGGCTCGTAGACGAGATACGCGGGCCCGCCGCGCCCGCCCGGCAGCAGCACCGAGGCCACCGTCGCCAGGGGCCGCGGCCGCTCCGGCCGCACCCCGAGCCGCGACCACAGCGCCAGCGAGCGCCGGTGCGACCGCCCCGCGTTCGCCGCGTCGAACACCGCCGGCAAGGCGACCTCCTCGCCCCAGGGCAGCGTGCGGTTCCAACCGAAATGCCGCAGGTAGTTGGCGATGGAGCCGAACACGTCGGCGCGGTTCGTCCAGATGTCGCGCCTGCCGTCGCCCGTCGCGTCCACCGCGTAGCGCAGGAAGGAATCCGGCATGAACTGCGGCTGCCCCATCGCGCCGGCGTAGCTGCCGGTCATGTTCGCGGGGTTGATGTCGCCGTGCTGGACGATGCGCAGCGCGTCGATCAGCTCGCGCTCGAAGAAGGCTCGCCGCTGCCCGTCATAGGCGAGCGTGGCCAGCGAGGAGATCACGGGGAACGAGCCCGTCGCCTTGCCGTAGTCGGACTCGACCCCCCAGATGCCCATGATCGCCCCGGGCGCCGCGCCATAGCGCCGCACGATGCCCGCGATCACCGCCCGGTTCGCGCCATACTGTGCCCGCCCGTCGCTGATGCGCGCGGGGGAGACCACCAGCGCGCGGTACCGCGCCCAGGTCATCGTGAACTCCGGCTGGTGGTGATAGTCCGCCACCACCTTGGGCTCGTAGCGCACCGTGCGGACCGCGACGTCGAGCGTCGTCTCGCCGATCCCCTGGGCATGCGCCCGGCGGCGGAAGTCGCGGATATAGGCGGCGAAATCCTCGGCCAGCGCCGGCCGTGGCAGGGCGGCGGCGAGCGTGAGCGAGGCGGCAAGAGCGCGTCGTGTCAGCATCTGCCGGAATTTCCACGAGCTCCGAGTCGGCGTCCATCGCCCGGCACGTCCCCGGATCATGCGCTTGTTGCCGCCGGCCGATACACGGTATCCTGCTTGGTAACGCCGGGCCGCAATCTCCGGCAGGAAACGCCAAGGCACGCCCGATGCAAGTCACCAGGACGCTCGCCGGCTTCGCCGCCGGCATCACCCTAGAGGCCATCCCCGCGGAGGTCGCCGCCCGCGCCCGCTTTCTCGTGCTCGATCTCGTC
>DAHUXX010000104.1 GCA_027306955.1 Acetobacteraceae bacterium
GGCTCGGCACCCGAATCCGCCGCCGGGCTGGGCGGCGTGACCTACGCTCCGGCTCGGAGGACCGAGAAAGGGAGGGAAGGGATGCCGATCAACACCAAGGCGCTCGCGAATGAGTTCAAAGACTTCATCATGCGCGGCAACGTGGTCGACCTGGCGGTCGGTATCGTGATCGGCGCCGCCTTTACCGGTATCGTCAACTCCCTGGTCAAGGACATCATCAACCCGCTGATCGGGCTCCTGATCGGCGGCATCGATTTCACCAACGTGTTCGTCACGCTGCGCGGCAAGGTCTTCCCGACGCTCGCCGCGGCGCAGAAGGCGGGCGCCGTCACGCTGAACGTGGGCGTTTTCGTCAACGCCATCATCCAGTTCCTCATCGTCTCCTTCGCGATCTTCTGGCTGGTCAAGGCGATCGCGAAGATGCACAAGCCGGCGCCCCCGCCGCCACCCGGCCCGAAGGCCGAGGACATCCTGATCGAGATCCGCGATATCCTGGCCAAAGAGGCGCATTGACGCCGGTCCGAACAAAGCCCTCCGCCCCGGCAGGCGACGCGCCGGAGGGTGGGCCTCGCCTGACCCGCGAGTTCCTGCTTTCCGGCCAGCTGGAGGGCCTGGTCCGCGCCACCATGCCTGAGGCGCGGGTGCTGACCGCGGCGGAGCGCGAGGCAAGCCTGGCGGCGCTCCTCGCGGCGCGGCCCGAGGGGGCGACATTCTCCGTCTTCGGCTATGGCTCGCTGCTGTGGAACCCGGCGATCCACGTCGCCGGGCGGCGGCGCGTGGTGGCGCGGGGCTGGCATCGCTCCTTCTGCCTGCTGACGCGGGGCGGGCGCGGCACGCCGGACCATCCGGGCCTGATGCTGGGGCTCGCCGCGGGCGGCACCTGCGCGGGCGCCGCACTCGACCTCGACCCCGCCGAGGCGCGGACCGAGCTTTCCATCCTGTGGCGGCGCGAGATGGTGGCGGATGGCTACATCCCGCGCTGGGTACGGCTCACCACGCCGGGGGGCAAGGACGCGGGCTGGGCGATCGCCTTCACGATCAACCCGAGCGGGCCGTCCTATGCCGGCGACCTCGACGAGGCGGCGGTGGTCGAGCGGCTCGCGACCGCGCGCGGCCCGCTCGGCACCGCGGCGGAGTATCTGTTCAACACGCGCGAGGGGCTGGCCGCGATCGGCGTCGCCGACCCCTATCTCGACGCCATCGCCGCGAAGGTGCGCGCCCGGCTCGAGAAGTAAGGCGGCGCGGGATGGACAGGGCGCGGGCGCTTGCCTATCGCGGTCGCGCGGGACGGGAACGGCCAGAATGAACGACGGCGAGGACGACGACGCGCGACGGCCAGGAAGCTGGCGTGAGATGGGCGCGCGCGCGCATCTCGGCGCCGCCGCGACGCTGGGCGGCGGCACCTTCGTCTTCTCCATCGCCACCTTCATCGTCACCACCACGCTGCCGACCGTGGTGCGCGAGATCGGCGGGCTGCGCTGGTTCGCGTGGAGCACGACGATCTATGTCGTGGCCTCGCTGATCGCGGGCGCGCTGACTGCGGGGCTGCTCGCCAGAACCGGGCCGCGCATCGCCTACCGCATCGCCATGGCGCTGTTCGCCGTGGGCGCCCTGCTCTGCGCGACCGCGCACGACATGGGCTGGCTGCTCGCGGGCAGGCTGGTGCAGGGGCTGGGCGGCGGCATGCTTTCCGCCCTCTCCTTCTCCATGGTGCGCGCCCTGTTCCGGCGCCGGCTCTGGAGCCGGGCGATGGCGGTGATCTCTGTCGTCTGGGGGATCGCGACCATGGCCGGCCCCGCGGTGGGCGGGCTGTTCGCCGAGGCAGGGGCGTGGCGCGGCGCGTTCTTCTCGCTCGCCGCCGCGGTACCGCTGCTGTGGGTGGTGGTGGAGCTGTCGCTGCCGCGCCGGCTGCCGCCCGGGGCGCCGCCGCGCAAGCTGGCGCTGGGCAACCTGCTGCTGCTGGCGGCGAGCGCGATGGCGGTCGCGCTGGGCGGTACAGCGACATTCTGGCAGGGCAGCCTGGTCGGACTGATCGTGGCCGCCGGCGGCATCGCCTGGTTCCGCGCGCGCGAGGGCAACGGAACACGCCTGTTGCCGCGCGGCGCGCTGGACCCGAGGCAGGGGCTGGGCGGCACCTACGCCGCGCAGACCTTCCTGCTGATCGCCGTCGTGACCGAGATCTACATCCCCTATTTCCTGCAGAACCTGCACGGGCTTTCACCGCTGCACGCGGGCTACATGTCGGCGCTGATGGCGGGCGGCTGGAGCCTCGGCTCGCTCGCCAGCTCCGGCACCGACGGGATGCGGCGCCGGCTCGCGATGGTGCTGGGACCCGTGGCGCAGTTCATGGCGCTGCTCGGGCTCGCCCTGCTGCTGCCGCGACACGCGGGTGCAAGCGGGGGCGGCGCCGGCACGCTGCTCGGCATCGGCGCGGCGCTGCTGGCGCTCGGCGCCGGCATCGGGCTGTGCTGGCCGCAGCTTGGCGCGCGCGTGTTCGTGACCGCGCCGGCAGGCGAGAAGGAACTGGCCGCCGCCTGCATCACCGTGGTGATCACGCTCGCCAACGCGTTCGGCTCGGCGCTGGCGGGGATGGTGACCAATCTCGCCGGGGTCACGGTGCCAGGCGACACCGCGCGGGCGGCGATGGCTCTTTATGGCGGGTTTGCCATTGCGCCGGTGCTCGCACTCGCGGCAATCCTGCGCGTGCACGCCGAGGAGGGGGTGGAATGAACGAGACGATCACGGAACTGCGCGCGGCTCTGGAAGCCGGGCGCACGACGTCGCTGGCACTGGTGCGCGCCTACAAGGCCCGCATCGCGCGCCTCAACCAGAAGGGGCCGCGGCTCAACGCCGTGCGCCACCTCAACGCGGAGGCGGAGGCGCTGGCCAGGGCGTCCGACGCGCGCAAGGGGCCGCGCCGGCCGCTCGAGGGCATCCCCATCCTGCTCAAGGACAACGTCGCGACCGGCGACGGGCAGCCGACGACCGCGGGCTCGGCGGCGATGGAGGGTGCGCGGGCAAAGCGCGACGCGACGGTGGCGGCACGGCTGCGGCGCGCCGGCGCGGTCATCCTCGGCAAGGCCAACCTCACCGAATGGGCGAACATGATGGCCGTGGGCATGCCCACCGG
>DAHUXX010000077.1 GCA_027306955.1 Acetobacteraceae bacterium
GTTGTGGGGGCAGAAGGGCAAGATCGGCACCTGGTACGAGCCCTTGCAAATCTGGGCGCCCTACGTCACGGGTCATGTCAGCGGCGGGCCGATCCCGAGCGGCCATTATCTTGCGGAGGAGGCGCCGGAGGCGACCCTTGCCGCGCTCGATGCGTTCCTTGGGTGATCGTTACGGCCTCTGATCGCTACGGATCGAGCGGGCGCCAATACTCCGCGACGTAGCCCGAGGCGTCCGCGTGCGCGACCTGGCGGAAGGCGACAGCCCGCTCGCCGTCACAACGCCAGGCATAGAGCGTCGCGTGGCCGGTGACATAGGCGGGGATGAAGCGCGCATCCGCATGGTCCGCGCACCAGGCATCGGCCGCGGGGATCCGGCGCCTCGTATCGGCGAGGCCGCAAGGCAGATTGGCGCCGATGCCGCAGCCCAGCAAGGTGCCACCGGCGCAGCGCACCATCGCCCCGCGCGCCGCCTGTGGCGTCGGCAGATGGAAAGCACGGACGAAAGCAGCAAGGAGCGATGGGGGCAGCGGCTGCGGCACGGGGCCGATGCCGTGGCACGCCGCGTGGCCCGGCGATGACAGGGGGGCCGGCTGCATCAGCACCGCCATCGCCAGCAGCGCCACCAGCGCCACCAGCGCGCCCATCGGGAACAGCGCGCGCATCACGCGTATTTCTGCGTGAGCCCGCCGTCAACCACGAGCTCCTGGCCGGTGACGTACCGGCTCTCGTCGCTGGCGAGGAACAAGGCGGCGTTGGCGACGTCCCAGGCGTCGCCGCCGAAGCCTATCGGCACCTGCTGCGCGCGCCGGCGCCACAACTCCTCCGCGCCACCATAGGAGGCGGTGAGGCCGGCGGAGTTGGCGACCATCGGCGTTTCCATCAGGCCCGGCAGGACGGCGTTCACGCGGATGCGCTTCGGCGCAAATTCGACCGCCGTCGTGCGGGTGAGATGGTTCATCGCCGCCTTGCTCGCATAGTAGCTGGAGTACGGTACGCCTGTGTAACGGATGCCGGCGACCGAGGAGATGTTGACGATGGAGCCCCCGCCCTGGCGTTCCATCACCGGGATCACGTGCTTCATGGCGAGGAAGCAGGATTTGAGGTTGACCGCCATCACGCGATCCCACTCCGCCTCCTCGAGCTCGACCACGCCGCCGACCACCGCGATGCCGACATTGTTGTCGAGCACGTCGATGCGGCCCCAGGCGTCGAGGCAGGTCTGCGTCATCGCCGCAAGATTGGCCGATTTCGTGGCATCAGCGCGAAAGACGCGAGCCTCGCCGCCCGCGCCCGCGATGATGCCAGCGGTCTCCCCGGCAGCTTCCTCGTTGACGTCGACGCACAGCACCTTCGCCCCCTCGCGCGCGAAGGTCACGGCGGTGGCCTTGCCGTTGCCCCAGCCAGGTCCGCTGGATCCTGCCCCCACGACGATCGCGACCTTGTCCGCGAGCCTTCCCGGCATATCTTCCTCCTTCGCCGATTCCGTTATGGCATGGGAACGACAAGCATCAGATCGGTATCGCCCATCGCCTCGCCCGCACGCGTGACGAGCGCATGCGCCTGGCCACGATGATGTGTCTGGTGGTTGAAGAAATGCACCACCAGTCCGGCGCGGCCGCGGCGCAGCTCCTGCTTCGCAGCACCCGAGTACCAGACCAGATCCTCCGCGAGCCAGGCCTCGGTAACACGCCCGGCCCAGTCCTCGATACGCGCATCTGCCGCCTCGCGCGCCGAGCGCAGAGCGTCGAAGTCGGCGACCATGGTGTCGCTCTCGCGGATCGGGACGGGCGGTTTCACCCAGCCGTCGAAGCGCGACATCCACATGCAGTCGCCCCACAGCAGATGCGTGAGCGTGCCGTGGATAGAGTGCCAGAACGCGCCGCCGTCCTCGCGACGTTGCACGTCGGTGAGGCGCGCGGCGGCGGCATAGATCCGGCGGTTCATCTCCGAGTTGTATTCCGCCATGACGCGCGCGTATGCGGGCGTGATCATTGCTTTTCCATCACGATGCCGCGGACGCGCCCGGCATGGACGTGCAGGCGCCGGACTGTGCCACCTTCGCGCCCGGCGCGCACGTCGAGCACCGAGCGGTAGAGCGCGCCGGGGACTTCGATACGGAACACGTCGCCGTCGACGCCGGCAAGCGACCAGGGCTCGGCCGCGCGCACCACCGGGCCCGTGACGTGGACCGCCTCGCCCGCGATGGTCCAGGTCGCCGCGAGATCGGCGCTGGCATAAGTGCCGTCGAGCCCGACGGGGAGCGGTGCGCCCGGCGCCACGCGATGCCAGATCGAGACGCGGCCGGCATCCTGCTCCACGTGCAGCGTGTCGCCCTCGCGGCGACAGGTGAACACGAAGGAGCCGCGGCGCGCGGCGATGCGCCCGTCCGGCGTCGCCTCCACCTGGAAGGGCACGCCGTTGGCGCTGCCGGAGAGAACGCCGCGCCCGAGCGCGAAGTCGACGCTCTGCGGCTCGGCAGCGTCGAGCCAGCGCCCCGCGTAGCCGGAAACATCGGGCAGCCGGGGCTCTGGCGCGAGCGCCTCACCGAGCACCACGGCCGCCGCGTCATAGGCCATGCCGAGCGGATCGGCCTTGCCGTTGTTGGCGATGGCAACGACGCAGAGCCGGTGCTCTGGCAGGCGCAGGAAATGCGTTTTGTAGCCCGGCCACAGCCCGCCATGGTCGATCACGAGCGTGCCACGCCATCGCCGCACCTGCTGGCCGCGGGCATAGAAATTCTCGAGCCCGTTGGCGAAACGGAGCTGAGTGGAAAGTTTCTCCGCGAGCGCGGCACCGGTGGTGGAAAGATAGCGATCCCAGAGTGCGAGGTCCTCCACGCAGGACACCAGCCCGCCCTCGCCGCCCAGCGGGAAGCCGTGCTGCGCGCGCCGCCAGGCATCACCTTCTGGCAGGAAGCCGGTGGACAGGTCGGGCACGGGCTCGGACGTGCTATGCACCATCGCGGTGCGGGTCATGCCGAGCGGGGCGAAGAACTGCCCGCGCAGGTAATCGGGCAACGCCATACCGGCGATGCGCTCGACGATCAGGCCAGCGAGGAGGAAGTTGCTGTTGCTATAGAGGTAGCCGTGGTTCGGCGCGAAGTTCAGCGCCGACTGGCGACAGATTGCCTCGACCAGCGCGGATCGGCGTACCGGCTGCGCGAGGTCGGCGCCGCCAAGGGCCATGAGCTGGAGCATGTCGCGGATGCCGGCGCTGTTGTGCAGCAGATGCGCGACAGTGAGCTTCGCGCCGTAATCCGGCAGCTCCGGCAGATAGGCACGTGCGGGCTGGTCGAGCGAGAGCCGGCCCTCGTCGGCGAGGCGCAGCACCGCCGCACAGGCAAATTGTTTCGAAACCGAGGCGATGCGGAAGCGCGTGGCCGGCCCGATCGGCACGCCGAGTTCCAGGCTCGCGAGCCCGCCCGAAAGATGGGCGAGGGTCTCGCCGTCGCGGAACACCCCGATCGTGGCGCCGGGTCCGCCGGCGAAGGGGCCCAGGACGGCTTCGAGGTGGCGCGCGAGGCGCAGCTTGTCGAGATTGTGCATGCACGAACGGTAGCGCCGCCGCCGGTCCCGTTCTAGCCTCCACGGATGCTGATCGATTGCGACCTGCATCCGCCGGCGCCGAGGCTCGCGGACCTGCTGCCCCATATGGACGCGCATTGGCGCGAGACGCTGGTCTCGCGCGGCGTCGATCAGCTGATCAGCAACTACGAGCCGCCGGGCGCCCCGGTCAGCGCGCGGCCGGGGGTCGCGCGCGACGTGGCGGGCTTCCTTGCCGCGGCGCTCGATCCGCTGGGAACCACGGCGGCGATCCTGAACCCGCTGCTGCCGGTGGCGATGCTGCACAGCGAGGACATGGCGGCCGCTTACGCACGGGCGGCGAACGACTGGATGGCGGCTACGTGGCTCGATGCCGACCCACGGCTGCGCGCCTCGATTCTGGTGGCGCCGCAGAGCCCGGCGGTGGCAGCGGACGAGATCCTGCGCTGCGCCGAGGACCGCCGGTTCGTGCAGGTGCTGCTGCCGGCGCTGCTGGATGTGCCGCTCGGGCGGCGGTCGCTGTGGCCGATCTACGCGGCGGCGGAACGGGCTGGGCTGCCCGTCGGGGTTCACGCCGGCTCCGCCTATCTGCACGCGCCGGGGCCGATCGGCTGGGGCAGTTATGTGGTGGAGGACCACGCCAACATGGCGGGGGGCTTTGCCACCCAGCTTACCAGCCTGGTCGCCGAGGGCGTGTTCCAGCGATTTCCGGAACTCACCGTCGTGCTGCTCGAGTCCGGCGTCACCTGGCTGCCGGCGCATCTGTGGCGACTGTCGAAATTCTGGCGCGGGCTGCGGATGGAAGTTCCCTGGCTCGATGAGTCGCCGGAGGCCTTGGTGCGGCGGCGGGTGAAGATCTCGCTCGCGCCGATGGACGCACCGGATGTCGCGACCTTTCTGCGCGTCCTCGAGCAGCTGGATGGCGCGGAGATGCTGCTGTTCTCCTCCGACTACCCGCACTGGAACGACGACCGGGCGCCGATCCCGGAGGGGCTGCCGGCCGAACTGCTGCGGAAGATGCGCGAGGAGAACCCGCGTGCTACGTATCGGCGACTGGCGGAGGTGCCGGCATGAACGTGCAGCAGACCCCAGCGAAAGAGACGGCGGCGGCAAGCCGGATGGCGATCGCGGACGGCGACATCCATCCTTCGGCGCGCAATCTTGATGTGCTGGCGCCGTTCCTGGAGCGGCGGTGGATCGAGCATATCCAGACCTTCGGGACCGGCCCGCGGCACGGGTTCTTCAGCGGGCCGGCCTATCCGAAGAGCCAGCCGGGAGCGGACCGGCGCGACGCGACGCCGCCGGAGGGGGGACGCGCGGGCTCCAGCCTGTCCTTCATGCAGGTGCAGCATCTGGATCCGAACAACATCGCGTTCGGCATCCTTAATCCGCTGGCGCCCTCCGGCCAGGGGTTCCGCAACCTGGAGCTCGGCACGGCGATGACGCGGGCGGTGAACGACTGGCAGGTTGCGTGCTGGACCTCGCTCGATTCGCGACTGCGGGCCTCCATCGTGGTGCCGTACGAGGACGCGGAGGCCTCGGCCGCGGAAATCCGGCGGCGGGCAGGTGACAGGAACTTCGCCCAGGTGCTGTTGCTGTCGCGCACCGGCGAGCCGACCGGGCGGCGCCGCTACTGGCCGATCTTCGATGCTGCTGTGCAAGCGGGGTTGCCGGTCGGCATCCACGCCTTCGGCTATGGCGGACACCCAATCACCGGCGGGGGCTGGCCATCCTATTACCTCGAGGAGATGGCGGGGCACGCGCAGGCGAGCCAGGCCGGCCTTGCCTCGCTCATCTTCGACGGCGTGTTCGCGCGCCACCCGACGCTGAAGCTGGTGCTGATTGAATCCGGCTTTGCCTGGTTGCCGGGCTTCGCATGGCGGCTCGACCGACTGTGGGCGCGGATGCGCGCCGAGGTGCCGCACGTAAAGGAGCCACCGTCCGAAACGCTCCGCCGGCAGGTCTGGGTCACGACGCAGCCGATGGAGGA
Organism: Acetobacteraceae bacterium; assembly: GCA_027306955.1. Classification (GTDB taxonomy): domain Bacteria; phylum Pseudomonadota; class Alphaproteobacteria; order Acetobacterales; family Acetobacteraceae; genus JAJXXT01. The sequence continues at coordinate 5,533 of DAHUXX010000077.1, forward strand.
ACCCTCCGATCCCGCGCATCTCGCCGAGGTGATCGGCTGGATCGGGTGGGATCGGCTCATCTTCGCGACCGACTACCCGCACTGGGATTACGACGACCCGGCCCATGCGATGCCGCTGCCACTCGACGCGGCGACGCGGCAGCGCTTCTTCCGGGAGAACGCGCGGACGGTCTGGGGCTTCTAGGGCAGCTCCACCAGGATCTCGCCGCCTTCGACCTTGACGTTGTAGGTCGCGATATCCTCCTCGATCGGCGCGCAGAGACCCTTGCCGGTGCGCACGTCGAAGCGGCCGGCGTGCAGCGGGCATTCGATCACGCCGTCTTCCAGCCAGCCATCGGTCAGCAGCGCGAAGGCGTGGGTGCAGACATTGCTGGTGCAGCGTATCTCGCCGCCGCCGAGGTTGTAGAGGGCGAGTTGCTTGCCGCCGGCCTCCACCGGCACCGCCGCGCCCTCCGCCACATCCGCGAGCTTCGCCACCTTCAGCCAACCGCTCATGCACGCGCCCTTCCGTTGCGAATCGTGGCGTGTAGTTTGCCCGTAGAACGGATTTCTGTCGCCTGGGTTTCTGTTGGGGGGGTGATGGCTGGAATCGTGATCGTGGGTGCCGGGCAGGCCGGCGGCAACGCGGCGGTGGCGGCACGCGAGGCGGGGTACGAGGGCGAGATCACACTGATCGGGGCCGAGGCGCACCCGCCGTATGAGCGCCCGCCGCTTTCGAAGGACGCGCTGCTGGCCGCGACGATGCCGGGGCCGCAACTGTTCTTCTCGCCGGAAAAGCTCGCGGAACGAAGGATCGCCATGGTGCTGGGTGTGGGCGTGGTCGCGATTCGGCCCGAGGCGCGCGAGGCGGTGCTGTCCGATGGCCGTGTGCTGGCGTGGGAGAAACTGCTGATCGCCACCGGCGGGCGGCCGCGGGTGCTTCAGGTTCCCGGAGGGGAGCATGCGCTGCTGTTGCGCACCTATGAGGACGCGGCTGCGATTCGCGCGCGCCTGGTGCCAGGGGCGCGCGTGGCGTGCATTGGCGCCGGAGTCATCGGGCTCGAGATCGCCTCCTCGGCGCGGGCGCGGGGCTGCGAGGTGGCCGTGATCGAGGCGGCCGATGGCGTGATGGGGCGCGTGCTGTCGGCGCCTATGGCCGCGTTCATGCGCGAGCGGCACGAGACGGCGGGGGTCGTGCTGCACCTGGGGACCATGGTGCACGCGATCGAGCCCGGGCGGGTGATCTGCAACGGGTTCGAGGTGGCGGCGGACGCGGTGATCGCGGGGATCGGGATCGCGCGCGAAACGGCACTGGCGGAGACGGCGGGGATCGTCTGCCCGGGCGCGGTAGCGGTGGATGAGATGACGGCGACCGACGTGCCGGGCGTCCACGCCGCGGGCGACGTGGCCGAGTTCCCGCACCCGCTGTTCGGGCGGCGGATGTTGCTGGAGACGTGGCGGCACGCGCAGAACCATGGAATCGCGGCCGGGCGGGCGATGGCGGGGAAGCCGCAGCCCTATGACGACGTGCCCTGGTTCTGGACCGATCAGCTGGGGTTCAACCTGCAGGTGGCCGGGTTGCCGCGCGAGGGTGTGCGCACGGTGTGGCGCG
>DAHUXX010000078.1 GCA_027306955.1 Acetobacteraceae bacterium
GCAACGCCTCGATCGCAAGCGGGAGTTCGCGCGGGTCGCGCCCCATCTTGCGCACCCACCCCCAGTTGCGGCTGGACTGCTCGGCGCCGATCTCGCCCTTCTCGCACAGCGCGACGGAGACGCCGCGCTCGGCCAGCGTCAGCGCCGTGCACACGCCCGCGATGCCACCGCCGATGACAACGACATCCGCCGCCTCCGGCAGCTTCTCGTCCGAGACCACGGGGTCGGGCGTGGGGCCGGGCATCACGCGGCTTCCGCCTGGATGGCGGCGGCGAGCGTGCCAAACAGGCGCTCGATATGCGGCTTCTCCACGATCAGCGGCGGCGAGAGGGCGACGATGTCAGCGGTGACGCGGACCAGCACGCCGGCATCGAAGCAGCGGTGGAAGACGCGCATGCCGCGCTCGGCGGGCTTGCCGGCGCGCGGCGCGAGTTCGATGCCGGCGACGAGGCCCATGGTGCGGATGTCGATGACGTTGGGCAGGCCCTTCAGCGCGTGCGCCGCGTCCTCGAAGGCGGGCTCCATCGCCCGCGCACGGCCGGGCAGGTCCTCCGCCGTGTGCAGGTCGCACGCGGCGATGGCGGCGGCGGCGGCGAGCGGGTGGCCGGAATAGGTGTAGCCGTGGAACAGCTCGATGCCGGCCGGTGCCGCGTCCACGATCGCGCGGAAGATGCGGTCGTGCACGGCGACCGCGCCCATCGGCACCGCGGCGTTGGTCAGTCCTTTCGCCATCGTGATGATGTCCGGGACCACGCCAAGCCGCTCGGCGCCGAAATTAGTGCCGAGCCGGCCGAAGCCGGTGATCACCTCGTCAAAGATGAGCAGGATGTTGTGCTTGTCGCAGATCGCGCGCAGGCGCTCGAGGTAGCCCTTGGGCGGCACCAGCACGCCGGTGGAGCCCGCCAGCGGCTCGACCATGACGGCGGCGATGGTGTCGCCGTGCAGCGCCACCAACGCCTCCAGCGCGTCGGCGAAATGGGCGCCGTATTCCGGCTGGCCGCGGCTGAAGGCCTGGTGCTCCGGCGCGTGGGTCGCGGGCAGGTGGTCGACATAGGGCAGCAACGCGCCGAACTGCTTGCGGTTGACGCCGATGCCGCCCACGGACATGCCGCCGAAGCCGACACCGTGGTAGCCGCGTTCCCGCCCGATGAGGCGCACGCGCTGCGCCTCGCCGCGGGCGCGCTGGTAGGCGAGCGCGATCTTGAGCGCCGTGTCCGCGCTTTCGGAGCCGGAATTGGTGAAGAAGATGCGGTCGAGCCCCGGCGGCGTGCGCTCTGCGACCTTGGCCGCGGCGGCGAAGGCGATGGGGTGGCCCATCTGGAAGGTCGGCGCGAAATCCATCGTCGCCGCCTGGCGCTGGATTGCCTCGGTGATCTCGCGCCGACCGTGGCCGGCGTTGACGCACCACAGCCCGGCGGTGCCGTCCAGGATCTCGCGGTTGTCGTTGCTGTAGTAGAACATGCCCTCGGCGCGGGCGAGCATGCGTGGGCCCGCCTTGTAGCCGCGGTTGTTGGTGAACGGCATCCAGAACGCGTCGAGATTGTTCGGGCGGGGGGCGAGCTCGTTCATCGGTATCTCCCTGGTCGACCGCAGGGTCGCGCGGCGTGGCGTGGACGGCAAGGAGGCTTGGCGCGGGGCTGCGATCGTGCGATTCGTGAGGCGCAAGAGGGAGGGTTCCATGCGCGGACGGATCATCATCGGCACGCGGCGCTATTCGTCCTGGTCGCTCCGGGGCTGGCTGCCGGTGCGGCTGGCGGGGCTCGACGTGGAGGAGGTGGTGATGCCGCTGGCCGGGGGCCACACGGCGAGCATCCACATGATCTCCCCGGGCGGTACGGTGCCGGTGCTCGACCATGACGGCAACCTGATCTGGGAGTCGCTCGCGATCGGCGAATACTGCGCCGAGCTGAAGCCCGGCCTGTGGCCCGCCGACCGCGCCGCCCGGGCGCTGGCGCGCAGCGTTTCGAGCGAGATGCATGCCGGGTTCCGCGCGCTGCGCCAGGCGATGCCGATGAGCCTGTATCGCAAGGCCGCCGGCGCCGGGCGGACGCCCGAGGTGCTGGCCGACATCGCCCGCATTGAGGCGATCTGGCGGGATTGCCGCGGCCGTTTCGGCGCCGGCGGTCCCTTCCTGTTCGGCGCGGATTTCACTGTGGCGGACGCAATGTACGCGCCGGTGGTCTGCCGCTTCCTCACCTACCGGCCGGAGCTTTCCGCCGCGAGCAGCACCTATTGCGACGCGGTGCGCGCGCATCCGCTGATGGAGGAATGGTACCGCGCCGCCGCGGCCGAGCCGGAATCCTGGCGCCTGCCGGCGGTGGAGGCCCCGCTCTAAGCCACGACCCTAGACCACGAGAGGGCCTTTCGCGGCGGCATCCAGCGCCGTGCGGACCTGCTCCAGCGACGCCACGCCGATGAGCGCGGGGGCAATGGAATCGTGGGCGATGGCGAAGCGGATCGCGGCCTCGACCAGGCTGCCCGCCCTGCCCTCGCGCACCAGCGGCAGGAAGCGCGAAGCCGCGGCGACGTCCGCCGCGTAGTCGTCGCCCGAACCGATCGGCGCGGGTGCGGGGCTGGCGATGGCGTGGCGCTCCAGGGTGCCCGAGAGCGCGCCGCCGGCGAGGATGCGGATGCCGATGCCGCCGCAGCCCTGGCGCTGCGCCGCAGGCGCCAGTTCCCGGTAGTCCTGGCCCGTGAGGCCCGGCGGCGGCGGACGTACCGCGGTCGGGTTGATGAGGTTGATGACGATCTGGGCACTTTGCACCACGCCAGACGCGATGACCTGGTGCAGCGCGTCTGTCTCGCCGACGGCGGTGATGCCAACGAGGCGGGTCTTGCCGGCCTCGCGCAGCCGGGTGAAGGCCGGCAGGACCTCGCCCAGCACCTGCCTGACCGAGAGCGTCTCGCCGCCGCCCTGCGCCGTGATCACGTTGTGCAGGTGGAAGACGCTGACGTGGTCGCGCCCGAGCCGCTTGAGGCTGGCCTCCAGCGACGCGGCGACGGTCTCGGCGATGGCACCGAACTGCTCGGGTTTGAGCCGCACCTTGGTGCCGACGACGGCATCCTCCATGCCCAGGGCGGCAAGCGCGGCGCCGAGATGCGTCTCGGAGAGCCCGTTGCCGTATTGCACCGCGGTATCGAAGTAGTTGACGCCTGCGTCGCGGCACATCGCGATAGCGCGCTCGCGGTCGGCCGGGCTGCCGCGGACCATCAGCCCGCCAACAGCGCCGCAGCCGAGACCGAGGACGGAAAGGTTCAGGCCGGAGCGGCCGAAGGGGCGTGTGAGCATGCAGCCTCCAGTGTCGGGCGGCAGCCTGACGCACAATCCGCCGTCGCGTCCATGGCGCTAACGGGATCGAGAGGAGAGAACGCCAAACCGTCGTGCCGTGCCGGCCGCGCGGCTTGCCTCGGGCGGTCATGACGGAAGCGGCCATGACCGGGCGCCAACGCCCGCGCCGCTACTTCCGCTTGACCGGATTCGGTGCGACAGCGCAGCGTTTTCACCGGTTCCAGGCCATTGGCGAGGGGCATCTTGGTCATGCGCGTTGTCATCATCGGTGCCGGCGTCGTGGGCACGTCCGTCGCATTCCGCTTGGCGGAACGGGGGACGCGGACGATCCTCGTCGAGGAGGACCGGCCGGGCGCCGGCACGACAGGGGCGAGCTTCGCCTGGCTCAACGCGCGGGACAAATCGCCGCGCGCCTACCACGACCTCAACGTTGCGGGCATGCAGGCACACGCGGCGCTGCGCGCGGAGCTTGGCGCCGCCGCATGGTGGCACGGCGGCGGCGCCATGGCCTGGCCGGTGGCGGCGGACGATGTCGTCCGGCTGCGGCGCTGGGGCTACGGGGTGGAGGAAATCCCGCGCGAGGCGGCGCTGGCGCGCGAGCCGGGTCTCGCCGCGGCCGCGCTCGGCGACGGGCCGTTCGCCTATTTCCCCGACGAAGGCTGGCTCGACGCCGTGGTGTACGCCGGTGCGATGCTGCTGCGCGCCGAGGCGCTGGGGGCGGAGTTCCGTCGCGGCAGCGTCGAGGACCTCCTCGTCGAGGAAGGGCGGGTGGCGGGTGTGCGCCTCGCGGACGGCGGCACGATCCGGGCGGACACCGTGGTCAACTGCGCTGGCGCGCGGGCGAACTCCGTGGTGCGCGACGCGTCGCTGCACCTGCCCCTGACGCCGAGGCGGGGGCTGCTGGTGGTCACGCCACCGGTGGCGACAGGGCTGTCGCGGGTGCTGCACACGCCGGGGGTAAATGTGCGCCCGGACGGCGCAGGGCGGCTGATGCTGCAGGCGGACGAAATGGATGCGGCGCTGGACGGAACGAGCACGCAGGCGAGCGTCGCGGATTCAACCTTCTTGCTGATGGACCGGGCCCGCAGGTTGCTGCCCGCGCTGGGCGCCGCGGCGGCGGAGACGACGCGGATCGGCGTCCGGCCGACCCACGCGGACGGGCTGCCCGCACTCGGGCCCGTGCCGGGGCTGCCCGGCTACCACGTCGTCGTGACTCACAGCGCCGTGACGCTCGGCGCCCATCTCGGGCGGCAGATGGCGGCAGCGGTGACGGCGGGGGAACTGCCGCCGGCGCTGGCGCCGTTCGCCGCGGCGCGGTTTTTCCAGGAGTGACGTTCTTTTTTGTAAGCAGGAACCAACGGACTTCTGTCCGTTCGCGGTCCCGACAGCTACCCCATCGTTGAGTTAAACGCCCCGCCGTCGAGGACCAGGTTCTGGCCGACGATGAAGCCTGAGCCGGCGGCACAGAGGAAGACGCAGGCAGCGCCGAATTCCGCGGGGTCGCCGATGCGCCCGGCCGGCGATTGTTTCGCCCGCAGCTCGATCTCCTCCTCGACCGTGCGTCCCGCCTTCTCCGCCTGGGCGCGCATGGTGGTGACCAGGCGGTCGGTGCGGAACGGACCGGGCAGCAGGTTGTTGATGGTGACGTTGTGCGCTGCCACCTGGCGCGCGAGCCCGGCGACGAAGCCGGTGAGCCCGGCGCGCGCCCCGTTCGACATGCCGAGGTTCGGGATCGGCGATTTCACCGAGGCCGACGTGATGTTGACGACGCGCCCGAACCGCCGCGCGACCATGCCGTCGACCACGGCGCGGATGAGGAAGATCGGCGTGAGCATGTTGGCGTCGATGGCACGGATCCAGGTCTCGCGGTCCCATTCGCGGAAATCGCCGGGCGGCGGACCGCCGGCGTTGTTGACCAGGATATCCGGCTCCGGGCAGGCGGCGAGCGCCGCGCGCTTGCCCTCCTCGGTCGTGATGTCGCCGGCAATGGCCGTGACCTTCACCCCCGTTGCGGCGCGGATGGCGCCGGCGGTCTCCTCGAGCGGACCCGGCGTACGGGCGGTGATGACGAGATCCACGCCCTCGCGTGCCAGCGCCTCGGCACAAGCGCGGCCGAGCCCCTTGCTCGCCGCGCACACGATGGCGCGCTTGCCCTTGAGACCAGTGTCCATGGATCAACCCTCCCGTATGAGATCGGCCCCAACGAGATCAGCGAGGGCCTGGCGGACGTTAGCCGGGATCGGGACCGGGCGCATCGTCTCGCGCGCGACATAGACGTGCACGAAATGCGCCTCCGCCGCGGCAACGTCCTCGTCGTTGCGGAAGATGCCAAGCTCGTAACGGATGGAGGACGTTCCGAGCCGCGAAATGCGCAGGCCGATGGTGACGAGGTCGGGATAGGAGATTTCCGCGTGAAAGCGGCAGCCGTTCTCCACGACGATACCGAAGATGTCGGATTGGCCGGGCACCAGCGTGCCGCGCTCGATCAGCACGCGGTTCACCGCGGTGTCGATCCAGAGATAATAGACCGCATTGTTGGCGTGGCCGTAGATGTCGTTGTCGGCCCAGCGCGTGGGGACGGTCTGGAAGACGGGATAGTCGGCGCGGGTGGCGCGGGCGCGTTTTTCGTTTGGCATGGCGGGGCGTGAAACTGCCGCCGATGACGGGCCGCGGCAATGGGCGGCGGCGATCGCCACGCCGCGATGCCTTCCACGCGCGGCGGCATCGGGCTATCCGGGAACACGGCAACAGGGAGTGTCCGATGCGGCGATGGGGTAGGGTTCTGGGTCTCGCGATGCTGTCCGGCGGGATCGGGGCGCTTGCGTTGAGCCGCACCGGCGCCGCGGCCTCGCCCACCGTCGACGTTCCCGCGAAGGTGAGTTCGATGGCTGCGGCGGTAAAGGTCGGGCAGGAGATCTACATGCGCGACACGTTCGGCGGCATGCGCACCTGCAACACCTGCCACATCAACGGCGGGCGCACCCCGGGCAAGCTGCCCAGCGGCGCCACAATCCCGAGCCTGGTGGGCGCCGCGGCGGTATTCCCGCGCTTCATCCCGGGAATGGGGCGTGTGATCACCCTTGAACAGCAGCTTCAGAAATGCATCAAGGGCGGCCTGGGCGGCACGCCGCCGGCGCTCGGCAGCGTGGCAATGAACGACCTCGCGGCCTATGTCACCTCGCTCTCCAAGGGCCAGGTGATGGGGAGCCAGTTCGGGAGCAAGTGATCCGCACGCCCCGCGTCGTCCTCACCGCCGATGATTTCGGCCTGACGGTCGCCGTCAACGAGGCGGTGGAGCGCGCCCATCGCGAGGGCGTGCTGACCGCCGCCTCGCTGATGGTGGCGGGCGACGCGGCCGCGGACGCGATACGGCGCGCCAAGGCAATGCCGGGGCTGCGGGTGGGGCTGCACCTGGTGCTGGTCGACGGGCCGGTGGTGCTGCCGGACGGGCTGGCACCGGGCCGCGTGTTGCCCAACGAGCAGGTGCGCCTCGCCTTCCGCCAGGTGCTGCGCCCACGCGCGCTGCGGCGAGAGGTGGCGGCACAGTACCGCGCCTTCACGGCCTCTGGCCTCGTGCTCGACCACGCCAACGCCCACAAGCACATGCACCTCCAACCGCTGGTCGCCCGAGCGCTGATCGCCGAGGGGCGCCACCACAGGCTGCGCGCGGTGCGCGTGCCGGCGGAACCGGGCGCCGGCATGTGGTGCGGGCTGCTGCGCTGGCAGGTGCGCGCGGCAGGGCTCGCGGCGCCGGACGCGGTGTGGGGCCTGCGCGACACCGGGCACATGGACACCGAGCGCACGCTCGCCGTCGCGCGCCGACTGGTGCCGGGGCTCAACGAAATCTATTTCCATCCGGCAACGGAGCGGGACCCATTGCTGGCTCGGCTGATGCCGGACTACGACCATTTGGGCGAGCTTGAGGCGCTGCTCTCGCCCGAAGTGCGCGCGGCGCTGGGGCCGGCGCGGCGCGGCGGGTATCTCGACCTGATCTGAATCCGCCTCTACGTTCCCCGTAAACAGGAGCACGCATGACCAGCAACAGCGAAGCCATCTGGCGCCACGTCGACGAGCACGCGGAAGCGTTCAAGCAACTCGCGGACGCGGTGTGGGAAACGCCGGAGGTGAACTACACGGAATACCGTTCCGCCGCGACGCACAAGGCGGAGCTGGAACGGCAGGGTTTCCGCATCACCACGGGCCTGGCCGGGATTCCCACGGCGATGATGGGCGAGGCCGGCGAAGGCGGGCCGGTGATCGCGATCCTTGGCGAGTACGACGCGCTCTCCAGCCTGTCGCAGGAGGCGGGGGTCACGGAGCCGAAGCCACGGCCGGGCGAATCCGCTGGGCATGGCTGCGGGCACAACCTGCTGGGCTCGGCGGCGATGCTGGCGGCGACCGCGGTGCGCGACTGGCTCCGCGAGCGCGGCGTCGAGGGCCGCGTGCGCTACTACGGCTGCCCGGCCGAGGAAGGCGGGGCGGCCAAGGCTTTCATGGCGCGCGACGGTGTGTTCAGCGACGTCGACATCGCGATCTCCTGGCACCCGAGTCATTTCGCGGGCGTCATGCGCGCGGAATCCCTTGCGATGACGGTGCTGGACGTGACCTGGACGGGCCGGGCGAGCCACGCGGCGGCCTCCCCGCATCTCGGTCGCTCGGCGCTCGACGCCGCGGAACTGATGAATGTCGGGCTCAACTACATGCGCGAGCACGTCCCCTCCTCCGCGCGCATGCACTACGCCTATCTCGATGCCGGCGGGATCGCGCCGAACGTGGTGCAGGCGAAGACGACCGTTCGCTACATCGTCCGCGCCGCGGACCTGGCGACGATGAAGGGTATGGTCGAGCGGGTGCACCGGATCGCGGAGGGCGCCGCGCTGATGACGGAGACCTCGGTCGAGATGCACGTCTCCAGTGGCATGTCCAACCTCGTCGGCAACGATGTGCTGGAGCGCGTCATGCATGCGAACCTGGAACGGCTTGGGCCGCCGGTGTTCGACGCGGCGGATATCGCGCTCGCGCAACAGTTCCGCGACACGCTTTCCACGGCCGATATTGACGACGCCTACGAGCCGTTCGGCATCAAGCCGACCGACGCGGTGCTGGCGGACGGAATCCTGCCGCTCAACGCGCGCGGCGAGGGCGGGCTGGGCTCGACCGACGTGGGCGACGTGTCCTGGGTGGTGCCGACCGTGCAGGCCTGGGGAGCGACCTGCGCGATCGGCACGCCGTTCCATTCCTGGCAGTTCACCGGCCAGGGCAAGGCGCCGGCGGCACACAAGGGCATGATCCATGCTGCGAAGGCAATGGCCGGGACGGCGGTTGAGCTGCTGGGCGACCCCGCGCTGGTCGCGCGCGCGAAGGACGCGTTCCGCGAGCGGCTTGGCGGGCAGAACTACGAATGCCCGATCCCCGCGCAGACCAGGCCGCCGGTCCAGCCCGAGCCTATTTCGGCGGCGGCCTGAACGTTGCGTACAGCGCCGGCCGCACCACGGTCGTCACCGGCACGCTCGGCACCTGGTCGGGGCCGAACGGGCCGGGGACCTGGTGCACCACCGGCTTGAGCGTGCGCAGATAGGCGGCGATCGCAAGTGCATCCCTGTGGGTGAAGTGGGCGAAATCCTTCCACGGCATGATGGGCGAAAGCTTGTGCCCGTCCGGCCGCACGCCCTGGGTCATGGCGTCGGCAATCTGCAGGTTCGTCCAGCCGCCGAGGAAGCGCGGGTCCTATCGGCCCAGGAAATGGCCGGGCATGTGGCAATCACCGCAGCCGGCGATGGTCACGAGGTAACGCCCCCGCGCCACCTGGTTCTCCCTGGCGCTCACGGTTCCGGCCATGGCAAGGCGCGTCGCCGCGTCGGCGGCGCAGGCGGGAACTCGCATCGTGGGGCCCCCTCTTCTGGCCGGGATCGTTCCGCCGCGGGGCGCTTGATGTCAATTGTCGCCCGAGGGTGGCGATGACGGCGGGTACGGAGCCGGTCGCGCACCGGCCCCGCACCCGTGAACCGGGATGGCGCGGGTACCTGTCGCGGCTGTTGGCACGGGTCGGACCCGGCATCATCACCGGCGTCGCGGACGACGACCCGAGCGGCATCGCGACCTACGCCCAGGCCGGCGCGCAGTACGGGTTCAACATGCTGTGGACGATGCCGCTGGCGTTTCCGCTGATGGCGGCGGTGCAGTTGATGTGCGCGCGCATCGGGCGGGTCACCGGCAAGGGCCTAGCTGCGAATATCCGCGAGAGCTTCCCACCCGCGGTGCTCTACGTGGTGGTGTCGCTGCTGCTCGTCGCCAACACGCTCAACATCGCGGCCGACGTCGCGGCGATGGGCGAGACGGCGCAGCTCGTCACGGGGCTCGACCGGCACGCGATGACGACCGTCTTTGTCGTCCTCACGCTCGGGCTGCAGATTCTCATCCCCTATGATCGTTACGTCTTTTTTCTGAAATGGCTCTCTGTGTCGCTGCTCGCCTATGCCGGCGTGCTGCTGACGGTGCGCGTGCCCTGGGGCGAGGTGGCATTGCGCAGCCTGCTGCCACGCTTCGCCTGGAACCGCGACAGCGCCGCGGTGATCGTGGGCGTGTTCGGCACCACCATCAGCCCCTACCTGTTCTTCTGGCAGGCATCCGAGGAGGTGGAGGACATGCAGGAGGATGGCGGGATGGCGTTGCGCGACGCGCCGCAGACGGCCCACGCGGAACTGCGCCGCGTCAGCTGGGACACCTGGTCCGGCATGTTCTATTCCGACGTCACCGCCTACATCATCATGCTGGCGACCGCGGTGACGCTGTACCCGGCGGGGATCCACGTGATCGACACGGCGGCGCAGGCGGCGGGCGCGCTGCGGCCGCTGGCCGGCCATGCCGCCTATCTGCTGTTCGCGCTCGGCATCTTCGGCGTGGGGTTGATCGGCGTGCCGGTGCTCGCCGGTTCCGGCGCCTATGCCGCCGCCGAGGCGTTCGGCTGGGATTGGGGGCTGGAGCGCAGCCTCGGCGAGGTGCCGCGTTTCTATGCCGTGATCGCCGCGAGCGTGCTGGCGGGCCTCGTTCTGCAATACACCCCCATCAGCCCGATGCGCGCCCTGTTCTGGAGTGCCGTGATCAACGGCATGGTGGCGGTGCCGCTGCTCGCGGTGGTGACCCTGCTGGCCACACGTCGCGCCGTGATGGGAGAGTTCGCGACCGGCCGCCTTATCGCGGCGCTCGGCTGGGTAGCGACCGCTGTCATGGGCGCGGCGGCTGTGGCGATGCTCTGGCCATAACGCCACCCGATTGCGGCTGCGGCTAAACTCCGGCGGCGAACCGCCCACGGTCAGACGGTCGCGCCGTCCTCGACCATGATGGGCGCGCCCAGCTCCTTGAGGTGGAAGAGCCGGAAGGCGCGCTCGCCGTTGAAGTCCAGGACACGCAGATCGTCCGTTTCGTGCAGGTCGCGCATCACGACCTGGAAATGCCCGCCATAACGGTCATGCGCCAGCTCGACGGGAATTTCGTAGGCGATGAACTTCGTGATCCCCTTGGCCTTGAGCTTCTCCAGCAGCGACGGCGCGGTGAGCGAAGGGTACGACGTCACGATCACCACCGGACCGCTTCCGGCGAACAGCAGGGCAATCTTCATCCTATCTCCTCCTTCGGGTGCCAGCATCCTTGTAACCGCCCGCGGCGGCCGCTCGTGGCGTCACGGTTCCGGATCCCGCTCGAGCAGCAACGGGTCGACCTGCTCTTCCGCGAGCGGCCGTTGCCGCAGTCCCCATTCGCGCACGGTCTCGTGCACGTGGATGTGCCGGCCGCCACGGCGGCGCAGCACCTCGAGCGCGCGCGCCTCCGCCCGCGCGTTCGACACGCTCACCCAGAGCACCAGGCCGCCGAGCGCGAGCTGTTCGGCCACAGTCCGGCGATGATGGCGAGCGATGCTGCGTGCGAGCAGCCCGCCGACCCCGGCGCCACCGATGCCGCCGAGGAGCATCGCGGCGACGGCCGCAGCCAGCGCGCCGCCCGAGGCGACGACCGCCCAGGCGCCGGTAAGGCCGGCGATGAAGAACGGGAAGGTGATCACGGACGCCTCGCCCTCGAGCCGCGAACCGCGGGAGACGAAGGCCGACCGCGGGGCGCGCGGGTCGTCCTCGGCCTCGGCGATCGTGTTGTAGAGACGGCCCAGGCGCGCCTTGACCGCGCCGTTGGATCCGAGCACGGAAATGGCGGCGCGGTCGAAGCCCGACATTTCGAGGTCCATCACCGCCTCTTCCCACGCATCGGCGTCGGCGAAGACGGCCACGGCCTCGCGCACGGCATAGGTCCAGGCGCCCTCCGACGGGGACGCGGCGGACTGCGGCTCGGTTCGTTGCGGAGCAGGAGTGTCGGTGATTGGGATTCGTTTCTCATTCATAACGGACTCGCGGGGATGGCGGGCGGCGATCTCGGTCCACCAGGCATCGAAATGCGCCTTTGCGGTCGGTGTCTCCGTCGCCAGGCGCACGCTCACCCGCCCGGGATCCGCGGTGACGAAACGCTCCTCGAACTCGTCAAGCGAGATCGGCGCACCGATATACGAATTCTCGTCGCCAATGATCTGCGGGCCGATGACCTTGTGCGCGACGATGGAAAGCACCCAGTAGTTCTGCTCGAGCCGCGGCTCGATGGTCAGCACCGCCTCCGACGTCACCAGATCGTGCTGCGTTTCGCCGCGCAGGCCGTACGCGGCACGATCGAAATCCTCCTCGATCAGGAAGTCGGAATAGGCGTCGATGTAGAGCTCCGGCGCGCCACCTGTCGCCATCAGCTCCGCGCGCACCACACGCATGATTTCCTGCGGCGAAAGGCGCAGCAGGTAACTGGACATTTTCACCTCTCCGCGCCCGCCTCGCGGCGCGATGCGGATGTTAGGCAGAAACATCCGATCCATGGCTCACCTTCCCTCTCCTGCCGCGCGGACGATGCAACAGCATCCGCGCGGCAGGCCGGTGCGACCATGACCTGGATCAACGGAATAGTGGCTACAAGAGCCCGAGTTCGCGCAGCGAACGCGCCATCGCTTCGGGCAGCCTGTCCTCGCCCTTGGCGCGGCGCGTCTTCGCCACGTCCGGCGGCGCCGCTTCCGCGGACAGGTAGCGCCAGCCCTGGAACGGCTTCATCCCCCGCGGCATCACCGCGACGAGCTTCGGGTCCAGCACCAGGCGCGTCATCGCGGTGCCGTCCTGGCCGGTCGTGGACTCGATCGCCAGCAGACGCTGGCGCACGCAGAGGCTGCCGGCGACGACCCAGTAGATCGAGCCGCCGGCGAGCAGCTCCGCCGCGCGGGTGGGCCGGCTGCGGGTGACGTGGCCGAGGCTGCCCTCGCGCGCCAGGCGGCGAGCCTGCCATTCGCGGATATCGGCGACGTCGCGCGCGCCGACGGCGAGTTTCACCAGGTGCAGCGTGGGCGTCGCGGACCTGGCCATCAGCTCGGCTTGCCCGGCTCCTCGGGCGCCGCATGCGCGCCGATGGTCAGCAGCGCCAGCAGGTCGCGGGCTCGCGCGGCGGCATCCGGCGCCTCCAGCAGCACCTGCTTCTCCGCGGCCTCAAAGGGGCAGACCATGGCAAGCGTGGTGAGCAGCCCGTCATCGGACATCCTTTCCACCGCCTCCCAGTTGGCCTGGATGCCGTGGTGCGCAAAGAACCCACGCAGCGCCGAGAGCAGGGCTGCGCGGTCTAACCCGCCCGGCGCCGGCTCGGCAAGGTCGAGCGCGGGAAACCCGCCCCACTCGGCACGCACCCGGCGATAGCCGCGGCGCATCGGCAGCTCCTCGGCGACGCGGAAGCGCGCGATGCCGGTGAGCGTGATGAGGTAGCGCCCGTCATCGGTCTCGCTGAAGGAGGAGATGCGCCCGAGACAGCCCACCGGGTAGAGCCCCGGCCCGTTGGCGCCGCGCGCGAGCGTCGGGTCGGGCTGGATCATCGCCATCAGGCGGCGCTCGCCCAGCGCGTCCTCCACCATCGCCTTGTAGCGCGGCTCGAAAATGTTGAGCGGCAGGCGCCCCCGCGGCAGCAGCAACGCACCGGTCAGCGGAAAGACGGGGAACGCTTCCGGCAGATCCCGCGCGGGGTCCTGCGCCGTCACATCGCGCGCCTAGCTGAACAGGATGGCGGAGAGCTTGCGGCGGGCGGCGAGGGTGGCGGGATCGTCGAAGCCCCAGGCCTCGAAGAATTTGAGCAGCTGCAGGCGGGCCGCGTCCTCGTTCCATGCGCGGTTGCGGCGGATGATCTCGAGCAGCGCCTCGGCGGCTTCCTCCCGCCTGTCGGCGGCGTTGAGCGCGGTGGCCAGGTCGTAGCGCGCCTGGTCGTCGGCGGGGTCCGCGGCAAGCCGGGCCTCGAACGCGCCGAGCTGGTCGCGCGCGGCGCGGCCCTCGGCGGCGAGCGTCAGCGCCGAGCGCGCGCCGGCGATCTCGGCATGCCCCGCGATCTTGGCCGGCACCTGATCGAGCGTCTCCTTCGCCTCGTCCTCGCGGCCGAGGGCGAGCAGCGCACGGGCAAGGCCGCCCCACGCCTCGGGCTTCTCCGGCTCCTCCTGGAGCAGGGCGGCGAAGAGTTCCGCGGCGTCCTCGTGGTTTCCCTGTTCCGCGGCGGCGCGGGCCTGGGCAAGCAGGTCGGCCGACGGCATCGCCCCGCCCGCCATTTTCAGCAGCGCCTCGGCGAAGCGGCGCACCTCGCTCTCCGGCAGCGCGCCCTG
This sequence comes from Acetobacteraceae bacterium, assembly GCA_027306955.1. Classification (GTDB taxonomy): domain Bacteria; phylum Pseudomonadota; class Alphaproteobacteria; order Acetobacterales; family Acetobacteraceae; genus JAJXXT01. The sequence goes on from DAHUXX010000078.1 coordinate 13,995, forward strand.
GAACAGATCGGCGATCTGGCCCTGCCAGAAGGCGGCGACCGTGGGCACGGATTGCAGCGGCAGGCCGAGGCCGGCGAGCTGTTGCACCAGGGCCTGGTTGCGGTCGATGTCGATCTTGACCAGCTTCAGCCTTCCGCCCGCCGCTCGCACGACCTTTTCCAGGATCGGCGTCAGCGTCTTGCACGGGCCGCACCAGGTTGCCCAGAAATCCACCAGCACCGGCAGCGTGCGCGACGCCTCGATGACATCGCGCATGAAGTTTTTCTGGTCGCCCTCCACGATCGCGGCGTCAGGCCCGTTCGGGGCGGCGCCATTGGGCGCGGGAGTCTGGCCAATCAGCGTTTCCATGGGTCCATCCGGTTCCTGCGGGCCTGCCCCCTAGATGAGGGGCCGTCGCGGCGGGACAAGCCACGAAACCAGGGACAGGGCAAGCACCGGCGGCATGGCAAAGGAAAACCCCCGCCTTGCGGCGGGGGTTCCCTTCCTTCGGGTTGGCAAGCCCCGGATTAGCCGAGCTGCTCGCCGTGCAGCACGATGTCCAGGCCCTCGCGCTCCGCCTCCGGCGTCACCCGCAGGCCGATGACCGCGTCGATCACCTTGAGGATGATGAGGGAGACGATGCCGGAATAGAGCAGCGTGACGACCACGCCCATCGCCTGGACCTCGAGCTGGGCGAAGCCGCCGGGCAGCTGCGGCTTGGCGGTGAACGGTCCGAACGCGAAGACGCCGGTGAGCAGCGCGCCCACGATGCCGCCGACGCCGTGCACGCCGAAGCAGTCGAGGCTGTCGTCATAGCCGAACATGTGCTTCACCGTGGTCGCGGAGAAGTAGCAGATCACGCCGGCGGCGACGCCGATGATGATCGCGGGGCCGGGCAGCACGAAGCCCGAGGCCGGGGTGATTGCCACCAGCCCGGCGACCGCGCCGGAGGCGATGCCGAGGACCGAGGGCTTCCCCGTCTTGATCCACTCCGCGAACATCCACGCCAGCGCCGCGGCGGCGGTGGCGATCTGCGTCACCGTCATCGCCATGCCGGCGCGCGCGCCCGAGGTGACGGCGGAGCCGGCATTGAAGCCGAACCAGCCAACCCACCGCAGCGAGGCGCCGATCACCGCATAGGCGACGTTGTATGGCGACATGTTCTCGGCTCCGTAGCCGACACGCTTGCCGAGCACGAGCGCGCACATCAGGCCCGCGATACCGGCGTTGATGTGCACCACGGTGCCGCCGGCATAGTCCTCGATGCCGAGATTCGCCTCCCAGCCCGTGGCACTCCACACCCAGTGCGCGACCGGCGCATAGACCAGCAGTGACCAGGCCACCATGAAGAAGCACAGTGCCGAGAATTTCATGCGATCGGCGAAGGCGCCGGCGATCAGCGCCGGGGTGATGATGGCGAAGGTCATCTGGAACATCATGTAGACCGACTCCGGAATGGTCGGAGCCAGCGCGATGCCCTTGTCGTAGGCGGCACCCATGCCCATCAGCATGAAGCGCGAGAGGTCGCCGATGTAGGGATTGCCGTTGGTGAAGGCGAGGCTGTAGCCGGCGACGCACCAAGTGATGGTGACGAGGCAGGTGATGGCAAAGGACTGCATCAGCGTCGCCAGAACGTTCTTCTTGCGCACCATCCCGGCGTAGAACAGGCCGAGGCCCGGGATGGTCATCATCAGCACCAGCGCGGTGGAGGTAAGCATCCACGCGGTGTCGCCGGAATCGAGCTTGGGCGGCGCGGTGTCGGCCCAGGCCGGGCCCGAGACCAGCAGCGGCAGCAACGCGAGGAGGGTCGCGTTCTTGAGCTTCTTCATGAGGTTGGGATTCCCTGGCTTGGGTTAGAGCGCTTGCGCGTCGGTTTCGCCGGTGCGGATGCGCACCGCGCGCTCGAGATCGAGGACGAAGATCTTGCCGTCACCGATCTTGCCCGTGTGCGCAGCCTTGGCGATCGCCTCGATGACCTGCTCGGCGAGATCGGCCGGCACGGCGACCTCGATCTTGACCTTGGGCAGGAAGTTCACGTGGTACTCGGCGCCACGGTAGATTTCCGTCTGGCCTTTCTGACGGCCGAACCCCTTCACCTCGGAGACGGTCAGGCCCTGCACACCCAGCGGCGTCAGCGCCTCGCGCACGTCGTCGAGCTTGAAGGGCTTGATGATGGCCATGATCAGCTTCATGTCGCAGCCCTGTTCCTGTTGCTCCTGCCCGTCCCCGGAACGTTCCATGACGGACAGCTTGCAGATGCCTAACAAGAACCGTGCCGCGCCCCGGCTGGTGCCGACGGATTGTGGAGAGGGCGGCGTTGCGGCAGAGGAGAGCGGCGCACTGCCCAAACAACAGGCAGTCTGGCGCGGGGGCGACGCCGGCGGTTGGCGCGAGGCGTGGCCCCGGGGAAGCGGCGGGGCGAAGGAGGCAGGTCGGCGATGAGCGAGGAAGTCAAGGTCGACGTCGCGGTGGTGGGCGCAGGGCCGGTGGGCGGCACGCTGGCGCTGCGACTCGCGGAGGCCGGAATGACGGTCGCGGTGCTGGACCGCGCGGCGCTGCCGCCCATGGAGCACCCGGATTTCGACGGCAGGGCCTATGCGATCGCGGCCGGCTCCCAGCGCGTCATGGCCGCCGCCGGGCTATGGGACGCGCTGCCGCTGGAGCCGGGGCCGATCCGCGAGATCCGCGTCTCCGACGGGAGGCCAGGCCAGACCGCCTCACCGTTCTTCCTGCATTTCGATGTCGCGGAGCTGGCGGGCGCGGACCCGGAGGGCGCCGGGGAGGCGTTCGGCTGGATGGTGGAGGCACGCAGCCTGCGCATGGCGTTGAACGCGCGGCTGGCGGCGCATCCCGGGGTTCGCGTCTTCGCGCCGGCAACGGCCATAGTGGAGCGCCACGCGGACGGCGCGCGGCTGGCGCTCGGCGACGGCACGGTGATCGCGGCGCAGCTGGTGGCGGCGGCAGAGGGGCGCGGCAGCCCGTTGCGCGAGGCGGCAGGCATCGGCGCGACGCGGATCGCCTACCGCCAGCACGGCGTGGTTTGCGCGATCGCGCACGAGCGCCCGCATGATGGCGTGGCGCTGGAGCATTTCCTGCCGGCGGGCCCGTTCGCGCAGCTGCCGCTGGCGCCGGGCCCAGCCGGCGAGAACCTCTCGGCACTGGTCTGGACCGAGCGGCCAGAAGTGGCGAAGGCGCTGATGGCCTGCACCGCGGGGCGGCTGGAGACGGAGATCACGCGGCGTATGGGCGACCATCTCGGCCGCGTGCGGGTGGTGGGGCGGCGCTGGTCCTATCCGCTCAGCCTGCTGCACGCGCGGCGCTACCACGACACGCGCCTGGTGCTGGTGGGCGACGCCGCCCACGGCATGCACCCGATCGCGGGCCAGGGGCTCAATGTCGGGTTCCAGGACGTGGGCGTGCTGGCCGGGATGCTGGCGGACGCGGCGGACCCCGGCGACCCGGACCTGCTCGCCGCCTACCAGCGTCGGCGCCGCCCCGCGGTGATGGCGATGCTGGCCGCGACCGATGTGCTGGACCGACTGTTCAGCAACGACAACCCCAAGGTGCGCCTGGCGCGCGACCTCGGGCTCGCCGTCGTGCACCGCCTGCCGCCGCTGAAGCGGTTCTTCATGCGCCAGGCGATGGGGATCTGAAAACTAGAGGTAGACGGATTTCATTCCGCCGGCGGGGTAGCGCGTGCCGGCCGCGGCGCCCTTCGGAATCGCGGCTTCCAGGCGGGTGAGGTCGGCGGCGGTGAGGGAGACATTGGCGGCGCCGAGGTTTTCCTGGAAGCGTGGCCAGGAACGCGTGCCGGCGAGAGCGACGACATCCTCCCCCTGCGCGAGCACCCAGGCGATGGCAAGCTGGCCCGGCGTGCAGCCCTTTTGCTTCGCGATGGCGACCAGGTGGTCCACGAGGGCGCGGTTGTGGGTGAAATTCTCGCCCTGGAAGCGCGGATGCGCCGCCTGGCGCGCACCGACCTGCGAGAGGTCCGTGTACGCGCCGGTCAGCAGGCCGCGGCTGAGCGGGGCGTAGGCGACGACGGAAATTCCAAGCGCGCGGGTGGTGGCCAGCGTTTCCTCGGCATCGTCACGGTAAAGAATCGAATACTCGCTCTGCACCGCGGCGATGGGATGGACGGCATGGGCACGGCGGATGGTCGCGGGCGCTGCCTCCGACAGGCCGAGATGGCGCACCTTGCCCTGTTCCACGAGCCGGGCCATGGCGCCCACCGTCTCCTCGATCGGCGTCGCGGGATCGACGCGGTGTTGGTAGTAGAGGTCGATGACATCG